>JAEUSQ010000037.1 GCA_016788705.1 Bacteroidetes Order II. bacterium | reverse complement strand
ATGCACGTTGGGCACTGGCTACACCCCCATCATAAGGCCATTCGTTTGAAACCCCATAAAGACCGGAACGGTAAAATCATCAATACCTCCAAACGAAAAAGTTTTCTCCGGCATGGTTTCGATATGCTCCAGCCCGCTGTCCAAAGACCCAAAGCAAACAAACTCCTACAATAATGGATGATGGAAACCTTCTTCAAGAACGATCCAAAATGTCTTATACACTTGTTTTTTATTCGCTTATAAAAGTGTAGGGGGAAGTGGGCGAGCATATACAAAAAAAGCGGCCCGATGTTCCACACAACACCGGGCCTTTGCCGCCTTCCTGTGGCGAAACTCCGTCCACAGGTCATTCACCGTGTTTTCCTTAAGCCCTAAACTACAAATATGACATTGGAACAGGCTTAAGGATGAATTAAAACAGTGTTAGAAGTTTGCTGAATGGTTGGAAAATATACTTGAATATTGGTTCCTACGTCTAATTCAGACTCAATGAGGATTCTGCCTTTGTGGACTTCGATGATGCGGCGTACCAAAGCCATGCCGATGCCGAATCCGGGGAATCCCCTGGCATTCTGGGCCCGATAGAGCGGCTCAAAAAGTAGTTTCTGGTCTTCTTTGCTCATACCAATGCCTTGGTCTTTTACTGAAAAAACTACTTCTCCTGGTGCTGTAAAAAGGGTAACCGTTATTGGTTTATTATCCGAAAATTTAAGGGCATTTTCCAAAATATTGTGAATCACCGTTTGAAACAGCGGCTTGTTTCCCCATATCGTTAGGGCATCTGGATGCTCTGGCAAGGATAAATCAAGAGAAATATCTATTTGTGTGTTTTTTTGATACAATGAATCAAGTTGTTCTTCGAGTATTTCATCCACTCGGAGTTCTTCCATTTGAAGTTGGCCGATGTCGTTTTGGGTCTTGGAGAGTTGAAGTAAGTTATTAATCAGGTTGTTGAGGCGTTCGGCATGACTACCTATGGTTGTTAATGACTTTTGGTAGGTGTGGGCATCGCGGTTATCCATTAAGGCCAGCTCAACCTCACCCAAGATAGCCGCTAACGGATTCCGGATTTCGTGCGATGCATTTGAAATGAAGTGACGCTGGGTGAGAAATGCCTCTTCGAGGCGGGAGAGGAGTTGGTTGAAAGTGGAAGATAACTCGCCAAATTCATCTTTTGGATTAAAGACCGAAAGCCTTCGTTTTAGGTTTGTCGCCCTGAATGCGCGTATCTCGCCCACTAAAACCTCTAAAGGTTGTAGGGCTTTCCCCAATGACCACCAAGTGGTAAACATTATGAGAGCGATGGCAATAATGGAGCCAATAAAAAGAACCGAACGCAAGTTTCGGAGTTTGGTCCATCCATAACGGTCGGTTGCTGTAACAATGATGGCATATTTTTTTTCTCCAAACGGATATAGCTGCCCCGCACCCTGAATGGCTCCGTGCTCAAAATAGGACTTTTGGTAGGTTTGTAGTGCCTGAATAAATGGATATTCAAAATGATGAAGCAGGGAATCTATTACCAGATGATTTCTGATATAGATGACATATTCTTTTTCATCTGGCAAAAGCTCCGAGAACCGTTTTTTAAAATGGGTAAGGTTTTCTGGAGAAAGTTTTCCTTGTTCAAAATGGATTTTTTCAACAAGTTCCACGCGGTCATATAGCCGTTGAGTAAATTCGTTTTTGCGGAAGCGCCATGAAAAGTAATAAATAGAAGAACAAAACAATACCAAGAGAATCAGGCTAGAGAGGCCGTGAATTAACATCAACTTTAAGCGGATGCTCATTCAGCAGTCCCCTCCTTAATCACATAACCCATGCCAATAACCGTATGGATAAGTTTTGTCTTAAACGGTTTATCTACTTTATTTCTAAGATAATTTACATATACATCAATGACATTGGTACCGGGCTCAAAATCCAAATGCCAAACTTCTTCTAGGATGGAAGTTCTGGAAACCACCCGTCCTGCATGGCGCATTAAAAAGTAAAGGAGATTAAATTCTCGGGCCGTTAACTTTAGCAGTATGCCCGATCTTCGTACTTCTTTCCGGTCTAAGTCCAGTTCCAAGTCACTGATGCGCAAGATATTGGTTGTGGGGGTGTGGAGTTTCCGGCGTTGTAAGGCACGGACTCTTGCCAATAGTTCTTTAAATTTGAAGGGTTTGGTGAGATAATCATCAGCGCCGCTATCTAAACCAAGCACAATGTCATCGGTCGTGCCCAGAGCCGTTAACATTAGGATTGGGGTGTCGGTATTTCCCCCTGCACGGATGCGTTTACAAACCTCTACCCCAGTCATTTTAGGCAAGATAATATCAAGTATGATCACCTCGAAGGCGCCTTCTTGTGCCAATTTTAGCCCCATCTCACCATCAAATGCCTGAGCCACTTCGAATCCTTGCTCTGTAAATCCAGACTTCAAAAAGGAGGCGATGCCGGGTTCGTCTTCTATCAATAAAATGCGCATGTTTCATTCGGTCAGATAAGGGTTAAATAGCATAGATTTCCTGAGTTGCTTTAGCGAGCATATCCAAACGACTTTTATGGGGCAAAAAGGCATAGCGGAAACCATTTAAGACAATTTCTTTGAGTTGTGCTTCCGAGACGCCACAAAGTGTATGCACCCGCCACAGTTCTTCCGTTACCGAAGTGCGGCTAAACAATCGGTTATCAGTATTGATGGTCACTGGAAGGCCTTCATCTACATATTTTTTCAGAGGATGGCTGTCAAATCCGGTGACGACATGGGTTTGAACATTACTGGTGGGGCAGATTTCCAATGGAATTTGGTGATCCAGCATAAATCGTAATAATTCTTCATCTTGGTATAAACTTGTGCCATGCCCGATGCGGTGTGCATGGCAACGGGTTACGGCTTGTTTGATCGAGTCTGGCCCCCAAGACTCACCTGCATGTACGGTCACGTTGAGCAGGTTGTTGATGGCATGGTAAAAAGCAAACAGGTGATGTTTTGGGGGGTGTCCTGCTTCTCCTCCGGCGAGGTCAAATCCTACCACGCCCCGGTCTTTAAAGGCCACGGCCAATTCTGCCTGTGCCAACGAGGCGCTTTCGTACCGATCGCGGAGTCCACAGATAATGACCCCTGTTTTGATGTCAAAATCTTTTTCGGCCCGGGCCAAACCCTCCAATACTGCCTCATTTACGGCTTCCATACTCATGCCTTCCCATGTGTGGGTAATGGGTGCGTACCGAACCTCTAGGTATCGAACATTTTCTCTCGCATTTTCCTCGGCCAGTTCATATGCGATACGTTGGAGGGCGTCCGGCGTTTGCATGAGGGGGATGGTATAAGAGAACCAAGAAAGGTATGCTTCGAGGGTGGGGGAATCATCTACCTGAAGCAACACTTCGTGAAGGCCTTCTTCGGTATCTGCTGGTAATAAGTCTGTTTTGCCTTGTTCACGTGCCAACTCCAGCATAGTAGATAAGCGGAGAGAGCCATCAAGGTGACAATGTAATTCAGCCTTGGGCCAAGAATGGATAGTTTCGCGGGTTAAAGGGGTTGTTTGCGACATGTTTTTTTCCAAACAAACTTACAACCTATTTTTGGGGATGTCAACAGGAGGCATATTATTTACCTCGGACACGATGGAGCGGATGTCTAAATGGCATTGTCTTATATTGGTCGTATGACACGGATGTTTTTTTTGCTATATTCATTCTTCACATTCATTCATACAATCCCAAAACCCTATGAAGTACAGTCCAAAAATAACCCCGATTCTTTTGCTACTGATCTTGGCATTGCCGCTTTTGGCCCAAGAAAAGCCGGATGAAGAGATCAACAAAGTTATACGGAAACATGGTTTAGAGAAAAGCAAGGTCATGGAAACCGCCAGTTGGTTGACCGATGTTTATGGGCCGCGCCTTACAGGTTCTCCTCAGTTAGACCGTGCCACCGAATGGGCCATGAACCAACTCCGTTCGTGGGGGTTGGAAAATGTTCATACAGAGAAGTGGGGGCCCTTCGGACGTGGTTGGGAGGCAAACCACTTTTCTATGAGTGCTGTTTCCCCCAATCCTTTCCCCATCATTGCATACCCCAAAGCATGGTCGCCTTCGGCCAGTGGAACCGCCGAGGTTGTGGTTTTTGATGTGCAAAAAGAAGAAGACTTGGGCAAATACAAAGGCAAACTGGCCGGGAAAATTGTCTTGATAGAGCCTATTAGGGAAACGAAAGAGTGGTTCGATCCACTGGCGGTTCGTCACGATGCTAAGAGTTTATTGGATTTGGCGAATGCGGCAGCCCCCGCTTCCAATGATCAGCGGTTTAACATGAATCGGAACCAATTGGGCGACCTCAAGTGGGCACTACTCTATGATGAAAAGCCATTGTTGATCGTGGATCGTAGCTTTAAAGGGGACTATGGAACGGTCTTTGTCTCTGGCGCCCGTGCAAAAGAAGGTCGGGCACAAACCGCCAATGCCGAAGTATTGCCTCAGGCAACGATGGCGGTAGAGCAATACAACCGCATTATCCGGATGATCGAAAAAGGGCTTAGTGTAAAGGTGACGGTTGATCTGAAAACCAGTTTTTCTAACACTGATGGTATGGAAGCCAACATCATTGCCGAAATTCCTGGAACCGATTTAAAAGACGAAGTGGTCATGTTTGGCGCACATTTCGACTCGTGGCATGCAGGAAGTGGCGCAACCGATAATGCTGCTGGCTCGGCTGCCATGATGGAAGCGGCCAGAATTTTGATGGAAACCATTCGGGAAACAGGTAAAAAACCCCGTCGTACCCTCCGAATTGCCCTTTGGACGGGTGAAGAGCAAGGGCTATTGGGTTCCCGTGCTTATGTTGCCGATCATTTTGCTGAGGTAGAAGGGATGGGCAATGTAAAATCTCTTAAACCCGGACAAGAAAAAGTGGCGGGCTATTTTAATATGGACAATGGTACAGGAAAAATTCGTGGGGTTTATATGCAAGGAAATGCAGCCATCGAAGGCGTTTTTCGTCCTTGGTTAGATGCATTTAAGGATTTGGATGCGTCCACCTTGTCCTTGTCCAATACAGGTGGAACCGATCACCTTGCTTTTGATGCAGTCGGTATTCCGGGCTTTCAGTTTATCCAAGAACCGATGGCGTATTCCAGCCGGACCCATCACTCCAATATGGATGTCTGGGATCATTTAGTGGCAGAGGACATGAAACAAGCCTCGACGATAATAGCCTCTTTTGTGTGGCATACCAGTCAACGCGATCAAAAATTACCTCGTAAACCGTTTAACTTAAATCCGCGACCAGCTACTGGTGGAGGCGGAGGACGTCAGTAAGTATCCGTCTTTCTTGAGGCGAAGAAGAGTCTGTCTTTTGCGACAGGCTCTTTTTTTTTGCGGTTCATGAGCACTCTAAACCTTCTTATTGGCGTAAGGAAATAAAGGATTCAGCCTTTCAATTCTATTAAAACAAATCAAATAAAACATGAAGAAGCATCTCTTGGGTCTCGTTTTGTGGTTTTCATTTTCTTTCGCACAGGAAGCCCCTCGAACCATTGGCGTTTATGGCGGCACCATTAATGCAATTGCAGCAAATGCGAATGACCTGTATGTGTCAACCGAAAGTTCAAATTCCATTTTCCACCGAGGGCTACGAGACTATACGTTTTCTGCATTGCCTGGTTTTGACAGTAGTGATGGATATGGTGGTGGTATTCGTCAGATGGTTGCGACAGCATTTCGTAAGTTATATGTGCTACACAATGGAAAAATTATTCAATATGACCACACAACAGGCATAAAAAACACATTGGTTTATAATAATGTACAGGCCATTGCTGGTGGAGGCAATAAAGTTGTTTTTTTATATCAAGACAGCAATCTGAAACTTGGGTTTGGCAGTGTTACCGGAACAGGTTTTAAGCCCGATGCCGGAAGCCCTGTGGTGGTTTCATCGGCCATTTCCGGTAAGGTGTCGTTGGTGTTGGATCCGGTGGATGAAACCATATGGATTTTGCGGGAAGGAAATGCGCCTTCTTCAACCCTCTTGTACCACAGTAGCGCCGATTGGGCTGCCGGTTTTGGGACAATTTCTGCCATTCCCCTTACAACGGCCCAAGTGGGCAATGACAAATATTCTACCTTGGGCGTTGCGCCAGACGGTCGGGTATTTTTAGGTGGTGATACTGGAACGCCCCCATTACATTTTAAAAAGGTGGCGTATTCGGATGATGACGGCATTCATTGGACACAAGTAAATACGGGCGTAAATGGCATTGCTGGGCCTAATATAACATTTGAACAGGTGGCCAGTGGGTATGCCGTCTATTTTGGATCGGCTGTGAGTAGCAATCAGGGAGGTAGTGGAACATGGCAAAAATTTGGACACACAAGCTTAGAAACCAATCCAAACGACGGGCCTACATTCCCCGACCCAATTTCTACACAATGGGTGTATTTAACCAACGATGCGGGACTGGGCAGGAGCCTCAATAGGGGTGCTGATATTGTGAACATAAACGCTGGTATTGAAGCCATTCAAATCAATGGTTTTGGTATGAATGAACGCAAAACATTGGCTTGGGCCGTAAGCAAAACAGGGGTTTGGAAAGGGAGTTCGTTTGCCACCTCGAGCGAATGGTGGAAGGTATCTTATCCTTTTGGAGATGGATCGCCTTATTATTCCGTCGCCGTTAGTCCGGATGATGATTGGGGCCAGGCGCATGTTTATGTGGGAAACTCACGGATTTATGTGGACTTTGAAAGTGGGACAGGGGGATGGAAAAAGGTGAGAGACTTACCCAGTACGTATTCTGCGGCTACTTATGTGTCGGGGATAGCCGTAGATCCGAACGACCTCTCCCGTATTTTTGTGAGCTATGTAGATCCTACCACAGGCTATGGTGGAGCAGAAGTGGGTGAATACGATCGTGGGACTGGGACATGGACTTTTACGCCATTAGATGGCTTCCCTACTTCGTTGGACGTAGAAGACATTGAGGCTTATTCTGTGGGGGGAGTGACCAAGGTTTTGGTTGGAACCGCATACAATGGGGCCACTGGATTTCTTAAACGCTATGGCTGGGATGGGACTAAATGGGCAGTAGAAGCAACGTATTCCAATACAAAACTCGGAATTGAAGATATTTTTGTAGCTGGCCCCACCTCCGACCCGGTGGCGTGTGGGTATGACTACGACAGCAATCAAATGTATGTTGTAAGCATCTTGGCTGCTACCTATAATGTTTTTGCAACTGCTTCGGGTGTCCCAAATACAACGTGCAAAGCGGTTACCGTAGATACCGCCACGAATAGCTATTATGTAACGGCAAATAATAGCGTTTATGTATATTCTGGGGGTGTTTGGACCACGTATGCTACCTATCCTAATGGCACACAAATCAACGTCTTGTATTTTGATGACTTAGTGGTTGGTACTGGTACGGGATTATATGAGCACCGTAAATGGGCCACCCAGACAACGCCTGAGCTGCTCCCTCGAAAACAGGTTCTGGCTAACGTTTATCCTAATCCATTTGGCAATGATGCCCGTATTCAGTTGCACCTTGCCCAGGAAAGCGATGTAGCCTGGGAATTGTACGATGTCATGGGGCGGCGGGTACAAAGCCAAGCCAAACAATGGTTACCAGCAGGCGAACAGGCGGCGAATATCAATGCGTCCGGATTGGTGAATGGGGTCTATCTTTTGCGGATTGTAATAGGCCGCATGACAGAAACCCACAAGGTGGTGGTTGCGAAATAAACTTGATAAGTAGAGCCGTTATGCAAGAAACAAGTTTTTTGTTTCAGAATACACAACAAAGCACTTTGAGGAGGGTATAAAGAGACCACAGATATCTGGTTTTTAAGCCAAAAGGTTGGAATTGCAAGCGCTCCCCTTGCAGTTCCGACCTTTTCTTTAGTACCTTGTATCACCGCATCCGCCACCAAAGCCCTTGACAATTCTTCAACCTAATGAACCCATGCCAAATCCTGTAACCTCAACATCGGTCGGTGCATCGTTGGCTGTAGATGATCGCCCCACACTCGAACTCAATGATGGGAAAACGCCAGAAACCCTCGAACTTAAACCGTTTGTTTTAGAATTGCAAAAATTACTGCGAAACAAAGGATTTCAAGTACCTTTAGATGGTGTTTTCGGGATGCAAACCAAGGAAGCCGTCGTGGTTTTTCAACGGGGCAAGGGGCTTGGAGACGATGGCATTGTCGGCAGGAAAACATGGGCAGCACTATATGTGAATGACCGTCCTTTACTCCGTTTATATGATGGATTTGATCATGTGACACCCCATCTCCGAGATGCTGTCCGCGAATTGCAAAGCGTGCTTCGCGACAAAGGGTATCCTGTTGGTAACATTGACGGAAGATTTGGGCCTTTTACCGAAAGTCTGGTAAAACAATTCCAAAAAGCCCATGGCTTGAAAGAAGATGGTATTGTTGGCGCCGGAACTTGGGCAGCACTGTTTAAAGTTCATTTGGAATCACCTTATTACAAAGACAATCCAATTCTAAAAAATATTGAACTGACACCCCAAACGCCTATCCTTATCCGTACAGGGTGGCCAGCCAGTCGGGTGCGTATGGGAGAACTGTATAACCGAATGGGTGGGTTGATCAAGGCGATTCAGAGCCTTACCCAAATTCCAATTGAATCTGCACTGGCGGTGTTTTATGTGGAAAGTGGTGGTCGGATACACCTTGCCAATCGGGCTATTATCCGATTCGAGAACCATCATTTTTTTCGATATTGGGGTAAGTACAACGAGTCTGTGTATAACCGACATTTTCAGCATGGTGGTCATGCTGGCGTTGGAGGTAATTCTTGGCAAAACCATCGCTTTCGCGAAACACTAAACGAGCCTTTTCAGCCTTTTCATGGTAAACAAGACCTGGAGTATCGTGTTTTGGCCTTGTCTCAGCGGCTTGCAGGCGATTCGGAGCCGGGGTTGATGTCGTGCAGCATTGGCGGGCCTCAGATACTCATTTCTGCTTATCGCAACATCGGCTACGAGAGTGCAATGGCCATGTATAATGCGTTTCAGGCAGGAGAAGCAGCACATATTCTTGGGTTTTTTGATTTTTGTAAAAACGTAAAAGCACCTGAAGCAGGTGCTATGATTCGTTATCTGAAAGAAGGGAGTATTAGGACTTTTACCCAATATTATAATGGTTCTGGTCAAGTAGAAACATATGCTAAGTTGATTAATGATGCGCTCACCGAAGCCAAACAATTGGGTATTCGTTCTTAAAAGTTTTCCTGTGGGGGCGGCCATTGCAGGCTTGGTGGCTGCTTCATGGATTTGGGCTACTGTAGCAGCATTCCGGCTACCGGAAGAACCAGTTTTATTTGTACTGGCTTTTGCTGGAACGTTTTTGGTCTATGCCGCAGATCAATTCTCTTTTCTCTCGCCCGAAGATGTTCTGAATAACCGTAGAACGACCTCTGATTTTGGCTTATTCTGGTGGATAGTTATTGCTTCTCTTTTGATCTTGATTGGTGCGGTTATGTTGTCTCGCTGGTTGTGGCAGCCGTTATTGTTTCTAACATGTGTTGCGGCACTTTATGTTTTTCCTGTTATCTGTGGTAAACGATTAAAAGAATTTGGCAGCCTCAAAACCATTTGGGTTATAGTTGTTTGGGGGCTGAGTGGCGTGGTTTTACCGATCTTGTTTTTTCGCGAAGAATGGCCCGAAAACGGTGTGTTTTCAATATTCTATCGGATGGTTTATATTCTGCCTAATGTCCTGATTTCGGATTATTTAGATCGGTCTGGCGATGGAATAATGGGGATCAAGCCCCTGTTTTTTAATTGGTCTCTACAGAAACTGCGTCAAATAATGTGGTTGGGTGCAATGCTAGGGATTGGCTTCTGGACCTACACCCCTTTTCCGGTAGAAGACTTAAGTGGCTTGTTGGTAATTACCCTTTTGGCAACGTACCCATTACACCATCCTCTTTTTAGATATGGATTGGATTTGGCGGTTGCATGGCCGATGCTGTACCTTGTATTTTGAAAACGGTTCAAGCGATTTTACATACCATTCATGGCTTAGGTCGTTCTCTCTGAACTTTTTTTCCGCTTGAATCGTTCTAAATAAATTAGATTAGCGCAACCGCTATTCCCTATGCAACCCAAAAATCATCCGTATGCAACAGCTTGGTTCTCGTTTATTCTGGTATATATTGATCTTGGTTGGTACTGCTGTGTACCCTGTTTTCGCGCAGGAGGCTCCAGAACCCCGTCGCGTCAAGGTAAGTCTGGATCATGCTTCCTTTGCTTATGAGGGTGGTAATAGTCTTTTTGAAATATATCTGTCTTTTGAGGTTAAGTCTTTGCCCTTCCGACCTGTAGCCGAGGGAGGTTTGGTTGCATTGGTTCCTATACAATGGAGACTTACCCGAAACACCGTACAATCCGATGGAAAGACGGTGGCCGAGGCGGTTCGGGGCGATGCCATGAGGCTGGCTTTTCCCATCGCGGATACAACCTTTGTAGGTGATAGCCAAGTCTTTCAGTATTTGATCCGAGATCTTGTCCCGCCGGGAGAATACGAGTTGATTCTCAAGATTTTGCCGGATGCCACCTTAGGAATCGTGGGGGAGTCTCTTACACGCCAAGTGACGGTCAGGAATTTTATGGACCAGACGCCCAAAGCCAATATGTCTGACATTATGTTTGCATCGGCGATGGAGCCTTCTTCAAACCGAGACGATGCTTTTTATAGAAGTGGCCTTTCGGTACGCCCAAATCCAAATCAATTATATGGAAATGGAGTAGATAAATTACTTTTTTATGCAGAAGCTTATCAAATTTCACAAATCAAGATCAATCCAGAACAAGCCGAATATACTTTATTGGCCTATGTTTCTGCTGCAAGTGCGCCTCAGGCCATACCGGGACTGGAAATCCGGGAGAAACGCACCCTTCGGGAGAATGATGTTCTGACGGGGAGTTTTGATGTCAGTAAATTGGTTTCGGGTGCATACTTTCTTCGGGTGGCTATCTTAAACGAAAATAACGAAGCCGTTTTAGAACAACGACGTAAGTTCTTTATTTATAACCCTAATATCCAACTTCAGGAAACAAAAATAGATCCTGATGAAGACTTCTTGGCTTCTGTGTTTGTTAATATGACCGAGGAAGAAGTGGCGGACGAAATGGAGCACATAAAAATTATTTCTACAACTACAGACGAACGACAAATGGCCAAATTGGCGACAATAGAGGCTAAACGGCGGTGGCTCTATGATTATTGGTTGGCACGAGATACCAATCCTCAGACATCTATAAATGAATACCGGATGGAATTTTATGAAAACTTACGGATGGCGAAAGACCGTTATTCTAATAAGTTTACGATTGGTTGGAAAACGGATCGTGGAAGAACCTTGCTAAAATATGGCCTTCCTTCTTCTACGCAACCCAATTTGTCGCGCCGCGAAACCGTACCTTACGAAATCTGGGAATACAACAATATCCCCGGTGAGGGACGGGCGGAGTTTATCTTCGCAGACATGAGCGGATTTGGGGAATTTGAATTGATTCATGCCACCGTTAGCGGGAGTCGCAAAAGCCCCAACTGGCAAGCCGAAATTATAAAGAAAAATTAAACATATCGGGATGACGCCCTTTCTTGAGGAAGCCGTAGATGCCGTCTTGGCGGGAAATGTGGTTATCTATCCCACCGAAACGGTTTATGGGATTGGTGGGGATGCTGAAAATGACGAACTAATCCAAAAGGTGCAAACCATCAAAGGGCGGGATGCGACTAAGCCCATGTTGGTACTCACCGACGATTGGGATCGGGTGGTTGGATGGATTGCGGAATATACAAGCATTCACCGTAAGTTGATGGATGCCTCATTACCCATTACGCTGCTGTTTCACCCCACCCATTTGGTTCCTACACGTCTTCGAGGGCTTTCAGCATTGATTGGTATCCGTAAAACGTCCCATTCTTTTTGTAAGGCATTGATTGAAAAAACGGATCGTTTATTGCTTTCCACATCGGCCAATCCGGCTGGAAGCGCACCCGTAAACGACCTGAAAAATTTGCCTTCGTCATTTCTGTTGAATGTAGATTGTGTTGTGGATGCGGGTGCTTTGCCCGAAGCCCCCCCCTCATCGGTTGTGGCCATATCAGACGGTCAGTTGAAGTTGTTACGGGAAGGTGCGGTTGGTATGGCCGAATTAAACCGCCTTTTGGCCTCGAGTTAGGGGTGCATCTCTGGATTCTTGTAGCGGATTAACGTATCTTGCGCTACTGAATTTTAGCAAATGTTTCTCCAAACAGGTAATTTATGCAACACGATTTTGTGTACATCCGGGACTTGGCAAGCCACGATGGACAATTGGTGACCTTGAAAGGATGGCTTTATAACAAACGTTCATCCAAAGGATTGCACTTTTTAATTTTACGAGATGGAACGGGCCTAGTACAATGTGTGATGGCAGAGCAAGAAATTGGAACGGCGTCTTGGGCTGCTGCCGAAGATGCGACGCAGGAGAGTTCTTTGGTGTTAACGGGGTTGGTGCGGAAGGATGATCGTCAGATTGGGGGATACGAGCTTGTGGTTCATGAGGCGGTTCTGATACAACGGGCAGAAGGGTATCCGATCACTCCCAAGGAGCATGGAATTGAGTTTCTGATGGATCAACGGCATTTGTGGTTGCGTAGCCAGCGCCCTTGGGCTACGATGCGGCTCAGAAACACTATCATCATGTCTATTCATCACTATTTTCAGGAGCAAGGATTTGTGCAGATGGATGCCCCCATTTTTACCGGAAATGCGGTTGAAGGCACCTCCACTTTGTTTGAAGTTGATTATTTTGATGAAAAAGCCTATCTCACCCAATCGGGACAGCTATATGGCGAAGCGATGGCTATGGCGTTAGGAAAAATCTATACCTTTGGTCCTACGTTTCGGGCTGAAAAATCCAAGACCCGTCGCCATTTGACTGAATTTTGGATGATCGAACCAGAAATGGCATTTTATGACCTTGCCATGAATATGGACATGGCAGAAGGGTTGTTGCGCCGGATTTTGCGGGATGCACTGGCCAATTGCAGGGCGGAACTGGACGTTTTGGGCCGAGATGTGGCGCTGCTGAAAAAAGCCGATGCCACGTTCCCTCGAATTCACTATTCGGATGCGGTGGATCTGCTTAAGAGTAGCAAAAGCATGGAAATGTTGGATAGTGAATTGGAGGCCGCTTTTGAGGAAGAAAAGAGCCTACGTTCGGAACTGACTGAAATCAAAAAAAACTATGGATCAGCCAAAAAGTGGGAAAAGAAGAAGTTTGATGCGCGGGAAATCGAAATCAACCAATTATTAGAAGATTGTGCTGAACGTCAGCGTAATTTACCTAAATGGAAAGCCTCTGCCATTGCTTTTGAATGGGGGAATGATTTGGGGGGCAGCGACGAAACCGTACTGACAAAACATTTCGATACGCCCATTATGGTACACCGTTATCCGGCTGCCGTCAAAGCGTTCTATATGAAGCGCGATCCAGAAGACGATCGGTTGGCACTAGGGGTAGATGTGCTGGCTCCAGAAGGGTACGGAGAGATTATTGGTGGGGGAGAACGGGCAACCGATTTGCAGTTTTTGCTGGATCAGATCCGCGCACACGACTTGCCGGAGTCTGCCTTTTCGTGGTATTTAGACCTGCGGCGGTTTGGATCGGTGCCGCACAGTGGGTTTGGGCTAGGATTAGAACGCACCATTTGTTGGGTGGGAGGTCTCAAACATGTCCGGGAGGCGATTCCATTTGCTCGGTTGATAAGCCGACTGAGTCCCTAACCCGTTTTTTGACCATTCACCACGTTTTTTTGACCAATTATATAAAAATTAGGCCAAAGGCGTTTGAGAATGTTGTATTTTTTTGTAGCCCCGAAGTAGCCTGCGTTTGCGGCTGCTTCAGTAGGAGGAGGTTGTAACGTGTCCAAAGCAAGCAATTGAATTGGGCACGTTTTTTTATGGCCTAATCAAGGTAGGCATGTTCTACCATCGTACAACGGTTCGTTATATAGGTTAAGCCGTTGGTTGTGGCAATGCGTCGGGCCTCCTCGGAAGAAACGCCCATTTGAGTCCAGATGACAGGTCTTTCTTGCGTTAAAGCCATTCGTAGAAGAATCTCCTGCACAACAGCAGCCGTATAACGGGGTTGCCTGAAGATATTCACCAGGTCTATGTTGATTTCAGTTGGAACAGAGAGCAGGTCAGGATAACAGGTTTCTCCAAGAATGTCGCTTTGAACATGGGGGTTAATCGGGAGTATCCTAAAACCCACCGATTGTAAATAGGCGGCAATCCGATGGCTTGTTCGGTAGGGTTTGTCGGAGCAGCCCACCACGGCGATGGTTTTGGTATGTTGAAAGAGGTCTTTGAAGTTGGTCATGGGTTAATCTTATTTACAGGGAAGTCCGTTTATTTGGCGAAAAAAGAATCTTTGCTACGCACGAGGGTTTTAATTGCTCCCATCTTATATCCGTTTTAACTTCCACTCCCTAAATTCCCCAAACCCCCATTAGAAATGATTACCATTTTTACCACTGGTGGCACCATAGACAAGGTATATTTTGATGCCAAGAGTGAATTTGAAATTGGCGACCCAATGATCGGCGAAGTTCTTCGTGAAGCAAATGTGACCCCCGCATACGAAATCCGCCAATTAATGCGGAAAGATAGTTTGGAAATTACGGATGCCGATCGGCAAGCAATATTCGGCGCCGTAGAGGTTTGTCCGAGCAAGCGTATTATTATAACGCATGGGACTGATACGATGGTCAAAACTGCGCAAGTTTTGGCACCCTTGGCAACAAGTCGGGTCATTGTATTGGTTGGTTCGCTTTCTCCGGCAAGGTTTCGGAATACAGATGCCGTATTTAACATCGGATTTGCAATGGGGGTCGTTCAGGCGTTTGAACGAGGGGTCTATGTAAGCATGAACGGTTGCATCTTTCATCCGGATCATGTCGTAAAAAACCGGGCCGCCAATCGTTTTGAGGCGGTGTAACCCCCAAATGAAGCATTTTGTGATGCAAGTTCTTAAGTTAGACGATCTGGTACGTGGCCTTGAACTTAGTTTAAGACAATTACTGGTTTATCTCAATCCTACAACCGGACAAGTGGCTGCGATAACACCGGAAGCTTTTCATGCGGCTGAAAAGGGTGGATCGGACAGCGGGAAGGGGTGGGAGCAAATGGAAACCCGTTTGGCCGCTGAAATTTTGGATAATGCCGATTGGATGCGGTTGCCAACCCGTCAGGACGTGGATGAATATGATATCATGCACCGATTTGTCCGGAATGTGGTAGTCAATGAGGCTAAAATTGACGAATTGAATCGGGTACTACAGTCCGGGCTGGCGGAACGAAGGTGGGAAATGGTGGTCACAGGGTTAAATTTGGCGGATGATTGGCAACGGTTCCGACGTCAGATGTTTCGTAGGGCGATGAAAAACTGGTGTGCTATTCATGAACTGGATTATGAGGAATAAGAATTTTTGTAACCAGATTTTATTACGGTTTGTGCAAGAGCGCCAATATACGTGCGGCGGCATTGCCTTCTAAAGGTCCCAATTTTTGGATTGCTGCTTGTTTTCCGGCTGCCTTATGCTCTGCGAGATGTTCCATCCAAACACGAAAAGGTGGGTCTTTGTGACCACTTATGGTGTAAACAAAAGGGGCAGATCGGAGTTTGAGCAAATCTAATTTGAGTGGGTCGAGCAGCAAAAGAGGAAGGCCCATCCACATCATTTCCCATCCAACAGTAGAATAACAAGTAGCACCAACGTCGGCTGCGGCCAGCATCGGAAATAGTCCGTCTTGTATTTCGAGCAATCGGTCTATAATCCCTGCTTCTGCAAATGCCTGGCGATAAAGGCCATCGTCTGTCTCGCGGGGATGTGGTTTGACAACACAGGAAAAATGATTCTGTACACAAAACTGCGCCAGAAGTGGCCCAGAAAGGGTACGTACCTCATCAAACATGCCTTGAGCCTGTGATGCAAAAAGCAAAATGGGCCTTTGCTGGGCGTCCTTGAATCGGGTTATCTGGTCATTCGGAACCACCCCAGCTTCCAATCCAGTCACCAAGCGTCCAACGGTCACGGTTTTTTCAGGTGGGTAGTGGCATTCTGAAACCAAATATTCCCGTACTTCGTCGCCCCAGCAGCAAAACAAATCCGGGATAGCGGCTGGTATGTCATGTGGTGCAAAACGATAATCTGCATTGTGACGGTCTATGCTCCCATGTTGGTAACCAATTGTTGGGATTCCCCATGTTTTTGCGGCCTCTACAACGGTGCGGCCAATCGAATTGTTTTCACTGGAGCCAATGACGGCGGTCGGATTTTTCTCTCCAAAGAAGCGATGCAAAGATTGTTTGACAAGGTGAAGAACCGGAATAGAGGCCGAGGATTGGGAGAGGGCGTCTCGGAACTGGGATTCCCAAAATGGTGGTAATGTAGTAAAAGTACCTTGAATGATGGTTTTATTATTCAACCGTCTATGGTATTTCCCAATTTGCCAAAGGGTGTGAAAGATTTTTTGCGGATGGTACAAAAGGAACTTTATCAAGATGGCATCTAACGTGGTATTTGGGTAAGGGGTTTGGGGTTGGCGCAGCAAATGGGGGAGTTGTTCCAAGCCTTTTGGAGGAATCGGTAGAAGTTCTAAACGACGTGCATTGGGGCCTAATGCAGTGAGTAGCGGATCGAAGACGCGGTCGGTCATTACGCCGTCAGCACCCAACTGGTTATAAAAAATATTCGAGAACACCCATATACCTTCTTTGGGTAGCTTGTTTAGGGCATACGATAATTGAAGTAGGTGTTTTAGGTACGAGAGGCTGAATCGCACAGGCCTTTTCTTTTTCTGATCATGCAACGGAACGACATGCAAGTTTGCATGAGGGATAAGTACACGCCAAAAGGGAATTGCTGCGGAGTGGGTATAAATTTCCGTGACCATTGTCAGATCAAGGTCTGTCGGGAGGCGGTCTAATTGTTGCGCCATACGAAATAGTCGGTAGAAAATGCGGGCCCGGACATGTAACCAATATGATTCTCCCTTAATGGCGCAAAAATCTTTTACGGCAATTCCATTCACTTTCACTTTATCCGAGCGATCAAGCCATTGCAATATTGCATCTTGGTGGGTAGACTGTATCCCTGTTTGCCGTAGGTCTATGATGATTTGAGCAGTGCATTTTTTTTGTTCTTCAGCAGTTAAGTCTCGATCGGTTAATATGGTCATGTGGGTGGTTTTGAATACCTAAAGGTTTTTTTAAACAAGGGTTGTGTGGGATTGGGTGAACATCAGGGTATGGTTTGGGCCGTGGCGTAAGGGTACCCTAAAGCGGAGTATAAGCATTTGTGCCCACCCCTGCAATGCTTAGGGTCTTCTTTTGGGTTGATGTCAAGAAGTGATAGAGGTTCATTGGTCTGGGGTAGAGATTCCGTTTGTTGGAAATTACCCTTTTCCCTTCCGGATGAACAAGGGCATCTTGTGCCCACGTCATCACTAAAGGGTGGGGTCAATGTTTTTGCTTTACAATTTCTTTAAATAAAGGTAAAGTCAGATGGCAAACCAAAGCTTTTTTGAAATGTTTAAAAGGCAGTATTAAGAAATTATTACCTTATCTTTAATTAATGTGGTGTCTATTGGCAGTTGGCAGGATCAATACATTTAACAGTGGGAGGTTAAGCAAATGCGATACCGATTGAGCAATGGCTTTGCTAAGTGTATGGCTTTCTTCGTGATGGGATGGCTTTCTTCGCCTGATTTGTTTTCGCAGGTGGAGCGCGTTCACCTATCCAGCCGCTTTCATACTGCGTTTGTGGCTTTGGGAGGGCATGTAACCTTCGAAGTGACTTGCTGGAGTTTATCCACACGTCCAGATCTCTTGGAGCAGGCATTTGAAAAGGGGAAATTGCACTATAATCCCTCGCACTTTCGGGTTATTTCTGCCACACAAAGCCGTGTATGGACACTTGAACAGTGGATGCCTGTCAGTCGTATGAGGTGGGTGTTTGTGTTGGAACCACGTAAGCGTGGCAGCCTGAAAGCGCCAATTTTCAGCTTTTCGGGGGATAAAACCACTTATGCCACTGGGCAGCAAGTTTTGCATGCTTATGTCAATTTACCGGAACGAATAACCGCACAGGAAGGGATAATGCCAATTTGGGTACATCATCGGAAGGCTGGAGAGCCCATCCGGATTGGTTCTGCTTTTTTGATTCGGGAAGATGCGGTTGTAACCAGTTTTCATACCTTGGTACAAGCGCGTGAGGTGGATATCCGATTGCCCAATGGTCGTTTAATCACCACGAAGAAGGCATGGGAGATGGATGCAAAACGAGATATTGCGGTTTTGGCGGTAAACCCTGAAGTCATTCGCAAGGCTGGTCTTGTGCCCTTGAAACTGGCGGAAAAAAATGATAAAACGGCCTATCTCGAAAATGTGGTATTTACCGCTGGGTGGCCGCGGAGCCGCCAAATGCCCAGTGTGGGTACATGGTCAGAAACAGAGGAACTTGGATTGCCAAACAAAGGGGATCAAACTACTAACCGCCAATGGGTCAGTACAAATGCGGTTCGACCCGGAGACAGCGGTGGGGCATTAATGGATGAAGCAGGTAGGGTGTTGGGCGTGGTTTCTTTGGGCGACCAAGACCGTACCGGAGAAGGGCAAAAACAGTCTATGACCGTTTCCACCGATCCGCGCCCTGTACTTGATAAAATTGATTGGAAGGCTAAACCACGGCGTTTTTTTTACTTTTTCAACAAAACCAATGCCGAAGACACGCCTTATCGCAAACTGCTGGAAGCATCCGATATGTTGTCTCTTGCTGCCGAAAGATCCGATTATGTGAAACAAGGCACCATTGCCCATTATGTCCGGCAAATGGACGATTTGGCAGTAGAAGTGGAAGAAGATGCCCGTGCGCAGTTTTTAAGTGGGGCGATATACCAACTCATTGGGCTGCGGGAAAAGGCGGTTGCTGCCTATAAAATGGCGTTGGACCGGGATGAGACCCAGTTTATGGCAGCCTTTGCATTGGGTTCTGTTGCTTTACAACATGCACGTTATGGAGAAGCCCTAGGGTATTTTAAAAAAATCCCCCCCCAATCTCCTTTAGAACGATTCGCCTTATATGGGATGGCCCAAGCACATCTGATGCGAAACGAACTAAATGCCGCTGCACTTATTTTGGAGGTGCTACTCCAACATGAGCCGGAAGACCCGTCGGTCATTTTTTGGATGGGTATTTGGCACCTCAAACAAGCGGATGAATTATCGGCTCGTTTAATGCTGACCAAACTCAAGAGCCTGAATTCGGAATGGGCCGATGCTTTACGACGCTCCATTGATGCGCCAGGATATATTGCACCAATTCCTATTAAACCCGTGCCTATAAAGATTGTACCTTAAGGTCCGACATTGTTTCTTTTCTTTATAGGACAACGGTACTGGCCTCTGGACGGTTGGAACCGTGGCTGTGGGTGCTACGCTCACCCTCACCATTACCGTGACCGTGAATTAATAACTTCCGCCGCTTCCCTCCGAGTCTCACCCCGTAGCCAGTAGGTTGCTACGGGGTTTGGTTTGCGGCAATGAAAAACAGATGTACACCAGAAGTGACACATCTGTTTTTTGAAAAACAAAGAAGTGATCATGTGGTTAGCCGAATATAGCACCTTTGTGAACTCCTAATGGAAAAGGAGACTTGGTTTGGCATAGGGTTTGCATTAAACACATTAGCTTAAATGAGCCAATGAATAATCATAGCCGCTAACCACATATACACCATGCATGAAAAAAAGATAAAAAGTCCATTAGGGATTTTGCGAAACCTTGCCCGATACCCTGGGCTCTTGCCATTTTTATTGCTTCTACTGATGGGCGGATCTGTACATGGGCAAACCATTACAGGGAACGTCTTTCGTGATTTCAACGCGAATGGTACGAAAGACAACAGCGCTACGTTTAATGAAATTGGTGTAGGCGGTGTTACCGTTACCTGTACAGATAGCTCCGGCGGGACGGCCACAACCACCACTTCTACCACAACAGCAACCTTAGGAACGTACACGCTTTCCGGATGTACAGGCGCAAGCCGAGTGGTATTTTCAGGCTTGCCGATTGGCGACTTTTCGGGGCCAGGAGGGACGGATAGTAAAACCAATGTTCAGTTTGTAACCGCACCAGCCTCTAATGTGGACTACGGGGTTAACTACCCTAAAGATTATTTAGCCTCTGCAAGCCCCAAGGTCGCCATCCCGATCTTTAAAGGCGGTTCCAATATTTCAGGATCATTTGCCAGCCTGCCGGTTTTTGTGTCATATCCATGGACCAATACCGGACAGGCTACACTACCAAGTAGTGATGCCCTAAACTCACAAGTTGGATCCGTTTGGGGGGTTGCGTACCAACGAATTACCAAGTTCGCTTTCGCCAGCGCATTTTTGAAACGACATGCTGAATTAGGACCAGGCGGATTGGGCGGGATCTATAAAATAGATTACTCAAGCGGAACCGCTGCGACAAGTCTTTTTTTGGATTTAGAGAACGCGCCTTATAACATCAATTTAGGTACGTTTGATGCTTCGGATACGGCTCGGGGGTTTAGTACATCCAATACGCTTTCACAAGATGATGATGCCTTTTACCTGACCGGCAAAGTAGGGCTTGGCGGCTTGGTAGTTTCGGACGATCAAAAAGACTTGTACACAATCAACCTGTACGGGAAACAGCTCATAAAAATGCGGATCGGGCTAACAGGAGCCGTTCCAACAGGCGCAATGGTGACCCAGTATGCTATTCCCACGCCCACCTGTAATCATGGCACAAGCCGTCCTTTTGCTGTAGAGTTTTATCGGAGTTTGGTTTATGTGGGCTTGGTTTGTAGTGCGGAAGATGCATCCGGAACAAGCGCAGATTTGGCAGCCTACGTTTATACGTTTAATCCGGCAACCAACACCTTTACCAACACCCCGTTGCCCGGCTTCCCCATCACATTGTCCTATCCGAAAGGTAAGGCTTCCATTAGCCCGCCGTACGGTAATCAATGGTACCCTTGGTCAGATGACTTTAATGATTTTCTCTTTGTTAGTGGAGAACAAATAGTTAATCCCCAACCGGTTCTGTCTGACCTTGACTTCACCCCTTCTGGTTTGCTGGTACTTTCTTTCATGGATCGTGGGGGGCATCAATTAGGGTATGCGAACAGACGTCCCAGCGGATTTAGCGGTGGGCTTGTTTCCTACATTTCCGGTGGTGATGCTTTGGCGATGTGGAATAATGGCGGAACCTGGACATTGGAATCTGCGGGTGTCGTTGGTACCATTGCCACAGGTTGCGGACCTTCTAATGGACAAGGCCCGGGCAGTGGCGAATTCTTCTGTAATGACAACTGGGGCGCAGATCACGAAGAAATTGGCATGGGCGCTGGCGTGGTAAATAGCGGGCGCGGCACCATCAAAGCGGCTATTATGGATCCAATTACCTATAGTACCGGCGGTACGGTGGACTGGAGCCTCACAGATGGTGCGAAGTCACTACCCTACGAACTTTTTCTTGCTGCAGGTGCGGCTGGATTTGAGCCAACATTTGGCAAAGCGGGTGGCGTGGGTGATATTGAAATTTTGGAGAACCCTGCCCCGCTTCAAATTGGGAACCGCGTCTGGCTGGATACCGACAAAGACGGGATTCAGGATGCGGGTGAAAATGGGCTGGATGGGCTTACGGTTACACTGACTTGCGGATCACAAACGGCAACCACCACCACAGCAACCGTTGGTGGGCAAGTGGGGGTATATTATTTTACGGATGGCGCAGGCGGGATTTCCTCTTGGCCGAATGGAATGATCCCACGTAACACCTCTTGTACACTTTCGGTAGGCGAAACCACCACGGTTTCGGGCACCACCTATTACGCTACCAAAGCGGATATCGGGGCGAATGATGAAACGGATGCCGATGGTGTGCATATGGATTCAGCAGGTAATGCCAGTCCTCTTGTTCGGATTACATTTACAACGGGTTTTGCCGGACAAAACAACCACAGCTTTGACTTTGGGTATGCCGATACCAACGTGGGGATGAACATCCGAAACTGTACCGAAGTCTCTGCCGAAGTCGAAACTGACGCCGACTCTACACCTGATAATGGCTATACCTTTACGGAAGATGATGATGCCTGCGTTACGGTTTTGAAACCACCGGCCTGCGCCATTAACACGCCCACCGTAACGCCCACTTGTAACAACAATGGTACTGCTGGCGACCCCAGTGACGACACTTTCACCTTCACCATTTCGGCTACGGGAACGGGTGTAGGGGCTAATTATAAAGTGGATAAGATCAGTCCAGCCCCAACTTCAACCGTATTTGCCAGTTTGAACTACGGTGCAACCAGTGCAGCCAGCAGCAGTTTCCCCATTTCGGGTGGAAACCTGACCCTTACCTTGACGGACAACACCACCGCAACTTGTACCCTCACCCCCGTCACCGTTACCGCCCCGCCGACTTGTTCAGGCGTGGTGCCAACGGCAGATTTGGAGCTAACCAAAACCTCCAGTAGTCCGGTTGTTCGTCCGGGAGATACCCTTACGTTTACGCTCACTTTGGTGAACAAAGGCCCTGGAACGGCGAATGGGGTAGTCGTCCGAGATATGCTTCCA
>JAEUSQ010000036.1 GCA_016788705.1 Bacteroidetes Order II. bacterium | reverse complement strand
CTACACCCTATTCAAATGCCCAGATCAGAACCTACATGGGGTATGGAAAGGCGAGACCTTACCCTTCCCTGTCCCCATACTGCTTTCTACAGAACGGCCAGACGCATGGAAAAACCATTGCTGGACAATAATCTAAAACTTGTGTCCCTGATTTGAGGATCTACGGATCACTTGACAGTATTTAGACATATTTCCTATCGTATTTTTTTATTCTTTTGACTTATACTTAGTGGAAAAAATAATTTTCATCCATAGGTAAATCTATTGATCTTCTACCCATATCTATTGTAATTTCCGTTTATCATCCATTATCAAAAACATTTGCCATGAAACACTATTTCCTAACCCTCCTCTTCGGTCTTTTTGCCCTTGGTTGTTCCGAGCAACCCGCTACCACACAAAACAACCGTGTAGCAGTTAAAGAGGCCTCTTATTCCTTTGCGATCCCTCCAAATACTCCCGCAGCCTCACCTGAGCAAACATTGAAAATGAGAAAGATCGAAACAGAGGCCCACATAATTATTATGGGGAATCTTTCTCATGAAAAAGCACATGAAAAGTTACAACCGTTATTGACCCGCGCCCAAAACCTTACCGATGCTTATAGTTTTGAACAAAGTGTGGCGATGACGATGCTCGACCAACGTTTGTTGCAATCGGAAACCCTAACACCAGCAGAACTGAAAATCGTGGGGTTTTATACGGACTTGTTGCTTAAATGGAAAAACCCAGATGCCAGCATCATCCAGCCTGCCCTTGCAAAATTGGAGGGGACGTGGAGCCAAGAGAAAATACAACAAGCGAAAAATACTGCACTTACCGCCGCAACCGAGTGGATGCAGAAACAAGGAAAGCCTGTTTGTAAAGATTGTAGCACAACCGAAAAAGACTTAGACCAATCTAAATTCGGGCAGATTTCAGCTTCTGTGCAGGCTTTGCAACGTGCTGAATAAAGTCTTTTATACTTAGCAGTGCCTAAAATGCCCTTTCTTATCACGAGAAGGGGCTTTTTTTAGCGGTCTATTTGCACCACGGCCAAAGTACATCGGCAGATACAGATCATTTTCTCGGCCTCGTCGTAGAGTTTGGCTTCCCATACTTGGGTGGATTTTCCGGCATAGACTGGTGTGGCAACGGCCTTAAGGATGCCCGACTTTACAGGTCGGAGGTGATTGGCATTGATTTCCATCCCCATACAGGCTTTGCCCTCGTGCATCACACGCAAGGTCCCACCCACACTAACAACGGTTTCGGCAAGGGCTACACTTGCGCCCCCGTGCAAATAGCCCATAGGTTGGTGATGATCGGAGGTCACAGGCATGGTAGCAACCACCTGCTCGCCAGAGGCTTCAACAAACTGAATTCCCAATAATTTGGTGAGGCCCGTTGCTAATTTTTCGGGAGGAAACATGGAATAAAATAATTTTTCAGAGGTGATTATCGGTCTGCGGGCGTGCCATAGCCAATGGTTTTAACGACTTGATCCGAGAGCGTCCACTCCAGATCAAATTGCCCTACCGATCCAAAAAAGCCAAAACCGTTGGTTACATTCGTCAGTACGTTCGGTTGCGCAATCACATCTGGATCCCAAACGCCATTGGGTGCTTTCCATTTATCGTCCAATTGTATCAACCGAACACCAACGCCATAGAGAATCCGGTTATCGGTATTAAAAATTTCTTTGTCTTTCAGCAAGATTTTATCTCTGGAGTAGCGTAGTGTCATCGCATAATTCCCTCCGGAAGCTTTCCCCAATTCCCCATAGAGGATTTTGTATGGCGCTTTAGCATCTACAAACGGACCAACGGGTGGATTAAAGAAACGATACCAAACCTCGACGTCATAAGGCTCTTCGGGCACATCGTTCCAAGAGACTTGCTGGGTAACATCTGCAGCACCACTTCCAAACGTTCCCACGACAACGTTGCCTAATGTGATCGTTTTCCGTTTGGGAATGGTGGTTTCGGCATACGTGGTCTGTCCGTCCGAGCGTGTCACTTCTACGCGGTAGGTGTGGTTATCTTCTACCGGAAACCGAGCATAGAACACATGCCCAACCGTTCCTTTGGGAAACGTAATCACCGAATCTCGCCAATGTACCACGTTTCCATTGTTCAGGTCTATGGTTTTGACCGTGGCGTCTATGGTGGGGCTGTTTGCGGGCGTAACCACTGGCCGCAAAGGTACAACCCGCAAATAATGGACCGGACGCCCCATGTCTAAATACCCCAAAAGGGTGAAAATCTGAGAACTTTTGACAAAAGGATCAAAGGTGCTGTCACAAGAAGCCGTGGCCAAACACAACAGCGTTAATAGGTAATTCCGGAGTTTCATAAAGTTGGCGGCTAACAATTATTTAACGGTGATTTTCATCCCAAAAGTTGGGATCAGCGGCAATTGATCTACTCGTTCGAGCGTAAACAAATCCAAATAAAAAATATTGGTTTGGTTATAAGCATTAATCAAACCTGCCTGCAAGAGCAACTCCAAGCGTTTAGAGAAGTCAATTTTTTTCTCTACCGAAACATCTAAACGGTGATAATCTGGCATTCTGGCTTGATAGGGTGCGCCATACAACACACGCCCAATGGTACCTTCTTCTTGGGTAATATCTAACCGACCTGATAACATAAACCAATCATCGAAGCCGATGGATTGGGTAAAGGGCAAACCCGTTCCAAATTGCCACCGCGCATTGAATGCAAACCCCTTGACTGCATATGAGAGTACGGCATTGGTTTGGTGTGTCCGATCGTGTGGCGGATGGAAGACCAATTTATCTACACCATACCAAACCGGAATACTGGCTTGCTTGGCTTCGTATAACACCGAGGCATACCCATAACTGATGTAGCCATAGAACTTGCCAAGGTCTGCCTCTATGCGAAAGTCTGCCCCACGCACGTTTCCCGATGCGGGTTGGAGTTTGGTGGTAAAACGGGGATAAGGCGTCCATTCGCCAATAGCCAAGTTTTCGAGCGTTTTATAGAATCCCTCCACCGAGCAGGTAATTTTGTTAGAGGGTTTGTATTGCCAGCCGAGAATGGCGTGCATGGCCTCGGGTACTGCTTTCCCGAAGGGCGAGGAGGTCCAAGCCGTAAACACATCCCCGGCATCGCGACGGTCATTTAACCCTACAATTTCCTGATGATAGATTCCCCAAGCAGCACTTATTTTGTGTTTTAGATTAGGCGTAAATACGGTCTTAAATCGGGGTTCGATGTATTTACGATTGGCCCTTGGAAAGGAATGTAGCCTAACACCGGGGGTGAGTTTTAGCTTTTTGAACAAGACGATGTCGGCTTCTACATAGCCACCAACATCTGTCATGTATTCTGCATCCGAGGTAAAGTTTTGGTATTGTCCGCCGAGTGTATATCCCAAAGAATAGTTATTGAGAAAGATGCCATAATTCAGCCCACTTTCCCCGATCATGTAGGAAAGGTTGGCCGAAAAACCAAATTGCCGAACGTCCGCCTTTCGGGTTGGCTTGTTTCTCGGCCCAATTTCATTATGAAAAATCGAGGTGTTAAGGTTTATATCCGCCAAGACTGGAAAGTTGGTGGGGAGCAATAAAAACCGCACGCCATACGCCTCGTTCCCCCATCCGGCTTGTGTGAGGGTGGTATCGGAGAGGCTGGCATTGCTCAGTTTGTCCTGACTTGCTACAGTGCCACGATCGTTTGTCCGTAGGGCACTAACAGAAACTTGGCTACTGGGCGATAATGTGGCATGGAGTTTTGCAAATTGGTCCCCGAACTGAAACGGCAATGGACGCCCAACAAGTTTGGGGCCTACCAAATCCACTACTGATTGCCGCGCCGAGGCCATTAAAGAGACTTTATCGCGAATGATCGGGACTTCTAACCGCCCACTGGTAACAAAGGGTGCCACCGAAACCGCGCCGGCAAAGTTTCGCTTATTGCCATTTCTGGTTCCAATATCCAAGACCGACGAAATACGCCCACCAAATTTTGCGCCATAGCCACCCGCATATACATCGGCCTTATTCACAATATCAGACGGAAATGCCGAATAGAACCCCAAAATATGGAAGGGGTTATAGACCAGCATATTGTCTATATAGATTAGGTTTTGCGAGGCGGTTCCACCACGGATAAACAATTGTCCCCCTCTGTCGCCGTCTGAGACAACACCTGGCATGGTGGTGAGATAAGCCGCCAGATCGCCGGATACATCGGGTACAGGGATCCGGTCTATATCCACCGCACGTACGGTTTGAAGGCCTGCCGTTACATCGGCAGCACCCCGTTCATCGCGTGCCTCAATTACCACTTCCGAGGATTGTTCGTCTTCCTGAAGAATCAGGGATTTAGTGACTACTTGTCCGGCTTTTAGGCGCAGGGTTTCGGTATGGGTTTTATACCCCACAAAAGACACACTAAACGTATAGGTATCGGGTGCTAAGCGACTAAGTACGTAATACCCTTCGGTATTGGTTACTACGCCAACAATCTTGCCAGCCTCCGACCGCATGGCAACGGTTGCGCCAATCAAAGGGAGTCCATCGGTACTACCCGTTATAAATCCACGAATAGACTGCGCCTGAAGAGGGAAACAGAAAGCAATCAGAGACAACAAAAAGAGGCTAAAAGCGCTCCGGTGTGGGTTCTTTGGCATAAAACAGGAAAGGTTTCGGGAATACGGCTGAAAAAGATACGGCGGTTTGCGGAAATCCGGTACGACCATAGACCAAGTTTTGACAACAAGATAAACTCATAACGGTTTAAAAACACCTGACCACCAACCTTCTTCGACTTCGGCTTGGACGTGCTTTAGACCAGCGCGCATAAACGCCTCCAATACGTCTTCGGCTTCTGGTTCTTTTATACCAGACACCATCAAAAGCCCATCCAAAGACAACAGATCCATCAGCTCATGCACATTTTCCAAGTGAAAAGTTGCCGAGATATTGCTTAAAACCATCGAAAAATGTTTTTGCGGAAAGTCCTTAGGTGGCTTGGTCGTGAAATGAATGTTTTCTGGCGAGCATTGGTTGAGCAGCAAGTTATGCTGGAGTTCTTCTACCATCCATTCATGTAGATCGCTACACCAGACGGATGTAACCCCACATTGCAAAGCAGCGATGGTCAGAATACCCGTACCAGTGCCGATATCGGCCACGGTATCACTGGGCTTGAGGTACTTGGACAGCATCCGGAGCAGCATCCGTGTAGCGGGGTGCTGGGCCGTTCCAAACGCGAGGGATTGCTTAAGCAAGAGGTAATGTGGTGCCAACGTAGCAGGCTTGGGATGCAACCAGTCCGGCAAGACGTAGAAATCTCCTGCTAAAACAGGGCGAGAGAATACTTCCCACTGAACAGGGCTTTCTTCTCCTTGTATATGCCAATCTAATAAGCGACGGGCTTCTACAAAATGTGTTAATGTTTGAAACGTATGATTGGCAAAGACCCCTTTCCAGTCGGTGCGAAATGCTGAAGCAGCGGCATAGGCACTGGTCCCATAAGGGTGTTGCCAACCGATTTGGGCCAATGTCTGAACCCAATCTTCGGGATTTTCTCCTTCGGCAGGAAAGACAAAAAGACTAATTCTTTCCATTTGTGGAGACATTTTCAGCAAAGGTATTGTGCCGCAAGAATACCCCGCTCCACCATTCATCCTCGGTTGCTTCGTCTTCCAAGGTAAACCCATGCGCCGCCGCCGAAGCAATGATCGGTACGCGGTCTGTCTCCGTCAACAACCCAGCCAAGATCAGAAAGCCATTGGGCTTGGTTTTCTCCTGAAAGTCTGGCATCATCTCTAACAACACATTCCGCTGGATATTGGCAATGATCACATCAAAGCCAACTTCGTAGATACCCTCCATACCACAAATCCGTAGTTCATACGCATATTCTACATGGTTTAAGAGGAAGTTTTCCTGAACGTTTTCCTCTACCCAAGGATCGTCGTCGAAGACCAGTGCATGAAGTGCACCCAGTTTGAGGGCTGCAATTCCCAAAACCCCCGTTCCGGTTCCGGCATCCAATACGCGGTCGTTGGGCCGGACAAATTTAGGCAAAAAGCCTAAGACCAACCGTGTACTTTGGTGATGGCCTGTACCAAAACTCATCTTGGGGTCTATGCGGATAACGGTTTTCCCCACATATTCTCCCCCAACCGCACTCCAAGTAGGGGCAATCACAAACGATCCGGCCACAATCGGACGAATCGAGGCTTCCCATTGTGCATTCCAATTGCGCGGCTCTATTTCATCAAGAGAAACCTGCTGCGGGTATCCATGGTGTGCCAGCCAGTCTAATACTACATTTGCCGCCTCGGCAGGATATTGATTTTTAGCGACAAATGCCTGTATGTGGTCATTTTCCTGCAAAAAAGACTCAAAGCCAAGGGCAATCAACTCTGCGATGAGCAAGTCCTGTTCTTCAGACGGGACGGAAACCGTAAGGGAAACGTAGTTCATGTAAAAAGAATTAGGGCTGTGTTCCCAATGAAAGATCGCGCTTAGCAGACGAAATGGTGACGGTAAACCCGGCCACCACATCTACCAAAGACATGACCGCAATGGCCAGGAAAGTGGCATTTCCACACGCTCTGACGGTAATGAACTCTATCAGGAATAAGACAAAAATAATGGTGGACAGACCATGATCTACCACCGAAGCGGTTGTGGTGCGGGTGGCCTTTATAATCTCGAAATATAAGACCACAACGCCCACCATCAAGAGAAGATGTCCCAAATCCAAGATAAAGCGTGCTCCGGAAATAAGCGGGACATCCAAAATAACGGTCTCCAATGCCCGATCGCTGGCAAATACCACCATATTGAGCACCAACAAAAGCCATGCAAATAATGGAATAGACTGTAAGATTTTCATATCAGAAAAGATTAGGTGAAACAGTATAGAATACCACAAAAGGTGCAGAAGAAGGAAATAGAAAGGAGATAGAGCACCCTTTAATGCGCTCCAAAACATCCACAGGCTGCTTCTCCAAAGCCAAATGTTGCCCCTTTCCAGATAAAAGCATCTGCAATTTTGTTGTTTTCCCACCAGAAGGGGCCGCGTTTGGCATCCCCATTACCGATTTCGTTCATGGTGTGTGCGTCGTAGAGGCGCCCATTCTTCATGACATAGCGAATCGTCTCGGTATTACGGATGTTTTCGAGCGGATTTTGGTCCATCACCACCAAATCGGCAAGCTTTCCTGCTTCAATAGAACCCAAGTCACGATCCATGCCAATATATCGTGCACCATTCAATGTGGCCGTCCGGATGGCTTGCAGGCTTGTCATACCGCCTTGTGCCATCATCCACAACTCCCAGTGTGCCCCAAGGCCCTGTAACTGGCCGTGCGCCCCCAAGTTTACCCGAACCCCGTTTTCAGTGAGCGTCCGCGCCGACTGTGCCAGCCCAATGTGTCCAAAGTCGTCATCTGGTGCCATCATCCTGCGGCGGCTCCGTCCATCTACAATAGGCCGAGGAACAAAATTGAGCAAGCGTTTATTTTCCCAAACATTCGTTTTTTGGTACCAATAGTTTTCTCCCCAGATGCCGCCATAACCAACAATAAGGGTGGGCGTATATTGAACCTGCGTTTTGCCCCAAAATTGCTGAACGTCTTTATAGAGGGGCGCCACCGGGAGCGCATGTTCTACGCCCGTATGCCCATCTGCCACCATTGTTAGGTTGTGTTGTAAGAAGGAGCCTCCCTCGGGAACCACCATCATACCCAACTCGGCGGCAGCCGTCAGCACCTGCTGGCGTTGGTTCCGACGTGGTTGATTGTAGCTTTTCACCGAAATCGCCCCAACGGCCTTCATGCGGCGCAGGTGGCTACGGGCATCGTCTAAGCTATTGACAACGGCCTTAAAATCGCCATCGGCACCGTATAGAATGGTTCCGGTGGAATAGATACGCGGGCCGGTCATTATTCCTGCTTGTACCATTTCCGCTTGCGAAAACACCATTTCGGTATCTGCCGAAGGGTCGTGTGCAGTGGTTACACCAAAGGCCAGATTTGCAAGATACGACCAACTTTGTTGGGGCGAGAGGCCATTGTAACTTGTTCCGAGATGGGCGTGAACATCCACAATGCCAGGCATAATCGTGGCTCCTTTCACCTCTATTGTTCTGTAACCACGTGTAGGGAGTGCTTTCCCGACGGCGACAATACGGTTGCCTTCTACCAAAACGGTTCCGTTTTCTATCACTTCATCGCCCTTCATGGTGATGATCCGTGCTCCAGTAAGGGCGAATCTTCCAGAAGGCTTATCCGACTTTAGCATCAGCCCGATTCGAATGCCTGTCGAGTCTGGCACAGGCAGTTTTTCTGACGCACCGGTCACAAAAGAGAACGTTTCGCTCAACTCGCGGTGGAAGTATGTGCCTCCGATTGTCCACAGCAGTGCCTTGCTATCCGCAGACCAATGCAGATAGTCCCCTGCATCGCGGGTGATGCGTGTAACAGGTACCTCTTTCATGTCTTTGTTCAGCTCCACTGTTCGTCCGGTTTGGGGAAAAGGTGCCACATATAGGTTGTATAATTCTCGCCAAGCCACCCATTGCCCATCTGGGCTTGGAATCACGTCATTGGGATATTTCATCGAGAAATGCGTCCGTACATCACTTCCATCCAAGTCTATGCTCTTATAAGATTTGGATAGTCCGCCGCCACTCAGATAAAACACTCGGTTCCCATCCTTCATCCAACGCGGCTCGGTTCCTTCTTCGGTAATAAATTGCAAGTCTCCACCATTGGCATCCACCCAGTACAAGCCTGGCGCAAGGGCAAACGTAAAGCCGAGGTGAGGATTTCCGGTACCCCGCTGAAAAGCCACCTTTTTGCCATCTGGTGAAAAACGGGGTGATAGATAATATCCTTTTGTGGTCGTCAATTTTTGGGCCGCGCCGCCATCAATTGGCATTTTATAAAGCGCTCCATGCGCTACATCGTTCCAGCCACTATACACCACCCACTTCCCGTCGGGTGAAATATCCGGATAATAAGCCCCGTGCGTGCGGTCTGTTAGGCGTTCTGGCTTGCCATCGGGTAGGTTTTTTCGCCACAACTGCCCAGCCGCAACAAAGACCAAGGTTTTGCGATCGGGTGTGGTAATGGCGTGGCGCACCATCTTCACCTCGAAGGTCTCTGGTGAAACTTCTACTGGAAAACGGAGGGCCTCGGTCATAGTATGTTTCGCCTTCACTTCAAAGGGAATCTCCGTGGCCTTTTTGGTAGCCAGATCAATCCGGCGGATTTTACCCATGGCCCAAATCACCACACTTTTGCCATCGGGCATCCATGCAAATCCTGGATAAACGCCAAATGTGGCCCATGTCTCTTGCTGGTCTTTCGAGAGGGCATCATAGACGGGCCACTCCTCCCCGGTTTGCAAGTCCATCATATACAAAACAGTCTTTAGCCGTACCCGTTTGATAAAAGCAAGCAACTTACCATCTGGGGAAGGCTGTGGCCGCACCGCTCCTCCGGCACTGGTCACCAAATTCAATATTTGCCCAGTCATACGGTCTAAGCGCCGGATATAATAAATACTGCCATTCGGATCTTTGTTATACTCGAAAGAGCTCCCGCCAGACATGTCTTCGCTCCAATACAGGTAACGGCCATCGGGCGAAAAAACGGGTTCTCCTGCATCCTGTTGATCGTTTTTACGAGTCGTTAAAGGCAACCCACTGGTACCGCCTGATACATGATAGAGCCACATCTCACCAGCCCCCAACGACCGCGTAGCCGTGAAGTGCTTTCGGGCAACTATATATTGTCCGTCGGGGCTCCAGGTCGCGTTATTCAGCAAGCGGAACGTTTCTTTTGTGATTTGCTTCGTACCACTGCCATCACGACGCATCATCCAGATATTATCGCCGCCGTCACGGTCCGAGGTAAAGGAAATCCACTGCCCATCTGGTGAATAACGAGGTTGAAGTTCCCAAGCAGGCCCACCAGCAAGCAAGGTGGCTGTTCCACCCGAAGCAGGCATCGTATAAAGATCACCCAAGAGATCAAATACAATCTCTCGACCATCAGGCGAGACGTCTAAACTCATCCACGTTCCTTCATCTGTGGTAAATTGGTTTTCAAATGTCTTACCAAAGGGCTTGGTTACATCCCATTTTGTGTCTTGTGCATGCAAGAGTGCCGGACAGAGTAACAGAAAGCCTAAATGTCTTAAATACTTTTTCATGATGAACAAACGATGTAATGAATAAGGAACCACAATATACAACCTTATAGGACGAAGTGCGGACTTCCGCCCTACTCGTTTGTTACCTTCATAAAGACAAAAAAAGGCACCTATTCTCAAACAAGTGCCTCTAAGAACGCGATTAAGCCGGAGTGGCCCCTTATTTCTTCAGCAGAACGCCACTGGCCAAGAAGCCCCAGGTAGTTTTAGGGGAAGTAATGGCGTCAATTTCAGATTGCGGTTTGCCTTCATCCTCAGCCAAGTGGCGAAGGTGCTCTACGGATTCCTCCTTTTTCTCGAAAACACCCGTAGCTACAATTTGGCGTCCAGCAATGTCTTTGGGCATAAAGAATGCATAATCCTTAAACGTAACCCGAATGGGTTCCCCACTGGTCGTTTTTAACGTCATCCAACAACCTTTGGCCTGACATACTTTTTCCACCTCCCCTTTCACCACCACAGCCTTGCCTGGTTTGGTTTGGGCAGACGCCAGTCCTTTCTCAACCGGAATAGCGGCACTCAACCGAACGGGCGATAACCCAATGTGTTCATATCCGACAGGCGACGGTATCGAGGAATTGGCCTCAGCCGTTTGCTTTATCGAACTCGTACAGGCCGCGAAGCCCAACATCAGCCCACATAGAAGAAAAATTCGCATATATACTCCAGGTTTTGTGAATGGTAAATTCTGTCACCGAAAGATACACCACCTTCATGTATAGTTGTGTGATCATCTCAAAAAAACAACCTATGGCGTCCTTCAGCAAACAAGAAGCCAAAAGAGATCACTAAAATTGCATGATTCTCTGCGCCATAGAAGCCACAACAGCCCCTAAACAAGGAATGTCTTGGGCTTTTTTATCATTTCGGGTATTTATCTTGGGCCTCTTTATGGAGATTGGGGTATATTAACCGGGTAGCTGTTTACCGAACAAGCGTGCCGGATGGTACGAATGAGGGGGTGAATGGTGTAACCTTTAGAGAACCCAAAGCGGCAAATACGGTGTATTCCGACCAAAAAAACGTGCGTACTGGTGACGCGCCCATCTTTTAGACCCCAAAAAACATGCGTATCCAAAAAAAGTTACGGATTTGTTTGCTCTTATTACCACTCATCCTGCTGTTTGGCGGGCAAGCCGAGGCCCAGTATTTCAATTTTGGAAAGAACCGGGTTAATTATGGCAACCACATCTGGTCCTTTATTCAGTCCAAACACTTCGATGTCTATTATTACGAAGGTGGAGCATATCTAGCCCGCTTCACCGCCGATGCTGCCGAAGATGCCTACAACCAAATTGCCAAGGACTTCAATCACGACATCTCGGACCGCATTACGATTATGGTCTATCAGAGTCACAACGACTTTGCCGTAAACAATGCCGCTCCGCTTCCTGATAACGCCGAGGGCATCGGTGGAGTGACGGAGCTCTATAAGAACCGTGTAATCATGCCTTTCACTGGCGATTATGCCGATTATCGTCGGCTGATTCACCATGAACTGACCCATGCCGTTGTGAACGATATGTTTTATGGCGGCTCTATTCAGAATGTGATCCAAAATCGTATTCAACTCAACATCCCGCTGTGGTTTAATGAGGGCATCGCCGAGTACCAAGCGCAAGGCTGGGACACAAACTCCGACATGTACGTCCGTGAAGCGATCCTGACCAATCAGTTATCCCGAATTGAACAACTGGATGGTTACTTTGCATACCGTGGCGGACAAAGCGTATGGGATTATATCTCCGAGCAATACGGGCGCGAAAAAATCGGCGAAATCATGCAAAAACTACGCCTTACCCGCTCGGTGGAAAGTGCCTTTAAACAAGCCACCGGGCTTTCATTGAAAGAACTATCCGAACGCTGGCAATCTTCGCTAAAAAAAGTCTATTGGCCGGAAGTGGCCATTCGTGAAGACCTGAACGATATAGGAAAATTGCTCATTAGCCGCGAGAAAGGCTTTCTCTATACCTCGGCCGCCGAAATTTCGCCGCAAGGAGACCAAATGGTCTTTATCTCGACCCGCGACGGCTTGTTTGATGTATTCCTTGCCCGAACCAGTGACGGGAAGGTGATCCGACGCCTCGCCAATGGGCAAGACAATAACCGATTCGAAAGCCTGAAAATCCTCTCTCCGGGCATTGCTTGGAATGCTGCAGGAACCCACATTGCCCTGCCTACCAAAAGCAAAGCGAACGATGTGATCCAAGTAATGGATGTAAAAACCCGTTCCACCAAAGAATATCGCATTCCGGGCGTAGATGCCATTATCTCCATCGCTTGGCATCCTCAAAAAGACGTCTTGGCGGTATCGGCTACGCGGGACGCCCAAAGTGACTTGTATTTATTGGACATGAAAACGGGTGATGTCAATAACCTCACGAATGATATTTTTAGTGACATGGAGCCTGAATGGTCGCCTGATGGATCCTTTTTGATTTTCCATTCCGATAGGGGCACACATACACGGGTTGCCACCCAACAAGTGGAGAACTTCAATATGATGAGCCATAACTACGCCCAAAACGATCTATATAAACTAATCCCTGGGCAATCAGACTTGGTGCGGATCACAACAGACGAAAAGTGGGACGAAAAAAGCCCCGTCTTTGGCAATGATCCAAATCTACTGGCCTTTATCTCCGACCGAAACGGCATCCCCAATCTGTACGCCAAAAACTTATCAACGGGTGAGGAGCAGCCTTTAACCAATGTCCTTACAGGCATTACACAGGCATCCCTATCTGCGGATGGAAAAAAAGTAATCCTAAACAGCTTGGAAAAAGGCACTCCCTCTATTTACCTCTTGAAAGATCCCTTTACCCGCATGAAGTCTAAAGAGTCTTTAGTACCTAATGTATGGGCACAGCGGGTAACCCAAACTGCAGATCCACGAACGCCTGCACTCGCTATGGTGGACAAAGACCTGATTCAGGCCAACCCCTTCTTGCGGGATGCCACCGATGGCAAGCCCTTCCCCTACAAATCGGATCGCCCAGGAAATATCTTCTCCCGAATTAAGGCCTCCATTGGCAATCCATCCGATGTACGTAGTGTTCCGGACAATACATCGCCCGTACCCACCAAGCCCGACTCAGGAAGCAAACCAACTCCAGCCAGCGGCACTACCAACACCCCACCCATTGCAGCAGCCAAGCCTGACACCACAAATTATGGTGGAAAACGGGTGGATTTTCGCAATTATGTCTTTAATAATTCGTTTGATACCGCCAACAAAGACCGCCTACCCGAAGATTTAAACCGCTTTGATCCAACAGATAATGTGGACTCTACAGGTGCTTATCGCGATAAAAAGTATAAACTCAAATTTACGACCGACCTCATTAATGGTGCTGCCGGATATAGCACACTCTATGGCGTACAAGGAAATACCACGTTTGCCTTCTCGGACGTGACCGGAGACCATCAGTTGGTGCTCGCAACAAACCTGATGGTAGATCTCCGAAACTCCGACTACCTGCTGGCTTACACGTATCTACCCAAACGCATGGACTGGACCATGATCGGGTATCACAATGCCAATATCATTGCCCTGAGCGATAACACCGAATACGGCTATAGTTATTATCGCTACCGGTCTTTTGGTGGGGGAGTACAGGCTTCTTACCCGATTGATAAGTTCCGTCGCATAGACGGAACGATGTCTCTGGCCTCGCTTCGTCAGACCAATATCAGCTACTTCAATGTTCCGGTGGAAGTACGTTCCTATCTCTATCCCTCGGTTTCCTTCCAAAAAGATGTAACGGTGGATGGCTATACCTTCCCTGTAAGTGGCTACCGTTATGGCCTGTCATTTCAGGGTTCACCCTTCAGTTTTGGGTCCGATAAAAAAATAAGATTCGGTACTATTTTAGGAGATTTTCGATATTACAAATCTTTGATGTCTCGGTACTACACGTTGGCCCTACGCTTATCCGGTGGACACTCTTTTGGTAAAACGCCCCAATTGTTTTACACCGCTGGGACAGGTAGTTACTGGATTAACCGCCGATTTGATAGCCAAAACAGTTTCCCTATTCTGGATGTTGCAGATTTCGAACTCGCCCTGCCCGTGATGCCTTTGCGTGGCTTTGATGTAACCAATCAATACGGTTCTACTTTTGGATTGGTGAATGCCGAGTTTCGATTCCCATTGATTGCCGCCCTGTTACCAGGCCCAATTCCCGTAATCCCTCTGTACAACATTCAGGGGGTCGCTTTTGTAGATGCAGGCTCCATATGGGGCGGACGCAACGAGAACAATCCTCAATTTAACCTTTGGAAAACAGATACAACCGGAAACCGGGTTTTTGATGACCTCAGGGCAAGCGCTGGTCTGGGCATCCGGATTATTGCACTCGGCTACCCCATTCAGTTAGACTGGGCTTGGCCCTACACGGGGAAAGGCTTTGAGAAGAGTCGGTTCTTAGTTTCACTCGGCTTAGATTTTTAGACCTACACCTATTAACTACCATACACAGAGGCTTCCACTAGGGGCCTCTTTTTTTGCTCATTCACCTATCCGATCCAGAACAAACGCCACTTTTCCGGCTTTATATTCCGGCTTTCCATCTTTTTCGGTCATATTTACCAAATAATGAAGGAGGAGCTTGGTACCGTCTTTGCGCCATCCAAAGTGCCGTACTTGCCTTTTTGTCATATTAATCAGCGAAATCACGTCTATATCTGTAGCAGCCATATCTCCCCCAATCACCAATTGGACGTGTGTAGCACCAAGGCCTTCCGCACGGCCATTGGCATGGATGGTAAAGAGGGGGCCGGTGCTCGGTTCGTCTTTATATTGTCCTGTAACACGATACTGGCCTTTTAAAAGTTGTTCCAGAAAGAAATTGGGCATCACCGCGCCCGTTTGTTTGTCCGTAAGAGCTCCGGTTATCCGTATAAATGTATGGTCTGTCCCGGTCTTATGGTTATGGAATGATAGGTGATCCTCGTCCTCCAAGGTCAGAATGGTAGGCTTTTCGGTATCAAAAAGATGAACTGCCCGTTGATTAGGCTTAAGGGTTCGGAAAGAAATAACGCCTGCCTCGAATGTACCATTTTGAACAAAAACAGAATCAGTACGTGGTGTAAAAATCAATTCCATGGGTAAGGTAGGCGCAGCAAGGAACGTCTCATTTTTCAAAACACCCTGCCGGATACCATCATCTATCCAATTTCCAGTCCAATTACGAATGGGCGGGGTCTCTGGTACATTTTGGCATCCAGCAACAACCCAGAAAATGAGCAATGCCAGCCGGAAGGTACAATTCATAAGCCTAAACATGGTAATTCGCAAAACATGATTGAGAATAGTTCCCGATGGAACCTTCCCGGAAGAGAAGAATATACGAATGTCTGACGCATAAATATATGGAAGAAGATCCTGACTTAATGGAAGAAGATTCTGACTTAGAGGTTCTGGCCATTCTGGATGCGATGGCCCTTTTTGCCACATTGTTTGCAGCCCGAAAGACCCAAAAGAAAATAGTAGAACGACATGCGGGAATATCCCCCCAAGATTTTCTGCCTAAACACCTCGCACACCAAGGGTTTGATGCAGAGTGGGCACTCCTTAAAGGTCTCACTTATGAACTACGAAAAAACCTCCATACGGAACGCAATCGGCCTATGGAAACATGGGGCACAACCGAGCAAACGCTCCTCCGGTTCCATAGTATGGTGCTCATACAAGATCTATCAGACCGGCTACAACGGATTCACCACCACGCCATGAGCCTATATCCTCACCTCCCCGACATCCACCAACCAGAAGAACTTATGGAACAACTTAGAACCCTAATCTTTGATGCACGTGCCCTCCTTTCTGCCCATCCCCACTCTTTTCTTGATCTATTACAAGACCTAACCCAAAGGATTGCAGATATTGCCTCTTTTCACAATCCCTGATCTGTGCCAACCGACAATCCTGCTGATTTGAAGGTTATGAAAAGTTAAAGTTTCATGGAACCCCCACAAACTATAAGGATTTACTAAAGCGTACAAAAAACAAAGTGATAGGTTCTTTTGTTGTTCAAATGATGTTCAACATGTTTAAACAATTCGGCTTGTGTTTTTGTCGGAAATTATACCCTTATGATCAGTACCTGATTCTTAAAATCCACAATACCCGCTAACTTCCCGACACCACCCTTATTGGTGGCATTTTTGGCCGGAAAGCGGCGTAAATAGCCAAAGGAGGAGACGTACAAATGGCAAATGAACTTGAAAAAGAAGATCGAATTCCAACCCTGACAAAGAAAGATGTCGCACGGCGGGTTGCTGAAAATATGGGAGAGCCAATTTATCGTTGTGAGCCGTGGGTACACGCCGTCATTACAGCTGTCCGCGAATTGATGGTAGAGGCAGATCCGGAAGTACGAATTGAATTGCGGGACTTTGGTGTGATCGAGGTAAAGAAAACCAAAGCAAAACCGAAAGCCCGAAATCCTAAAACCAACGAAGTGGTCTTTATCCCCAGCCGTCGGAAAACGCACTTTAAACCCAGCAAGACCTTGCGCAAAATCTTGCAGCAACCTCTAGCAGAACTTGAGTACGCTGTTCCGGATGGAAGTGCAGATGCTTCTTGATTTCCTAATTTCAGGGGGCGCATTTGATAGCGGCCCCCTACCTCTTTTTCGACACAACCAATCTTTCGCCTATCGCCAACTGGTACCACAGACGTTTAATAAACCTTCTCTCACCGTCATCAAAAGGTACAACTTATGGCAAACCTCCCCCGAATTCTATGGGCAGACGACGAAATCGAACTACTGAAGCCCCATGTTCTTTTTCTGGAATCTAAAGGCTACGACGTTGTTGGTGTGACCAACGGCGTTGATGCAGTTGAAAAAGTACGTGAAGAGCGATTCGACTTGGTGTTCCTTGACGAGCAAATGCCTGGCATGGGCGGTTTGGAAGCCCTAAGCGAAATCAAAGCTTCAGCTCCTGATATTCCGGTGGTGATGATCACCAAAAGCGAAGAAGAAAGCCTCATGGAAGATGCCATTGGCGGACAAATTGCAGATTACCTGATCAAACCCGTAAAACCGAACCAGATATTACTAACTTGCAAAAAATTGCTGGATGGCAGGGTACTGAAAGAGGAAAAAGCGGCCCAAACCTTTTTGCAGTCCTTCGGACGCATTTCCACAACTCTCAACGACGAACTCTCGCATGAAGCCTGGGCAGAGGTTTACCAAGAGTTGGTACGGTACGACCTACAACTTGAAGGGGATGACGGTGCCAGACAAATCTTAGACGAACAACTCCGGAATGCACAAACCGCTTTTGGGAGATGGATTGAAGCCAACTATGAAGACTGGATTCAATATGCCCATACCCCACCCGACGAACACCGACCTGTACTTTCTCATGAGGTAATGCCTAAATGGGTCTTCCCGCTGCTGCAAGAGAAAAAACCCACCTTCTTTTTCCTGATAGATTGTATGCGCTACGACCAATGGCTGGAGTTCGAGCGCCTGCTCTACCCCCTTTTCGAGATGGAAAAAAACTTTCATTATGCCATCTTACCAACCGCAACGCCCTATGCCCGCAATGCTATTTTTAGTGGATTACTGCCCATTGATATGGCAAAACGGTTTCCGTCACAGTGGGCTGATGCAGAAGAAAATGAGAATAGCAAAAACCTGAACGAAGAACTTTTTCTTCAGGATCTACTAAAACGACACCGACTTGCTCCCAAAACCCGTTACGAGAAAATCGTTAACGGAAACGAAGGCCGGGAATTGCTCAAAAACATCCGTACCCACGCCAAAAACGACCTCTCGGCCATCGTCGTGAACTTTGTAGATATTTTGGCGCATAGCCGATCGGACTCGAATGTATTGAAGGAAATTGCACCGGATGAACGCGCCTACCGCGCCCTTACACGTACCTGGTTTGCGCACTCTTGGCTGTTTCAGGTTTTTCAGGAATTGGCTGAATTAGACTGCAATATTATCGTTACGAGCGATCATGGCGCCGTCCGGAGTTTACACGACACCAAAGTGATCGGAGACCGCTCTACCTCTACCAGTTTACGGTACAAACATGGCCGAAACCTGAAGGCGGATTCACGACATGCCATTTTTATTAAAGACCCTAAACGTTATGGATTACCCCCGGGTGGGATTAATACAAACTACATTATTGCAAAAGAGGATTATTACTTTGTCTATCCCACCAACTACCATCATTATCAACACCAATATTGGGATACCTTCCAGCATGGTGGTGCCTCTTTGCAGGAAATGATCCTACCCGTCATACGGATGAAGCCAAAGAAATGACACCCTATCCCAGAAACCTCTAATGACCAGTTTGGATCTGTTATACCAGCCAAAACCATGACCATTAAAAAAAATCAAAAACCCCGACACAAAACTGGTCGGGGTTTAAGGTATAAGGAAGTTCGCCCAAACTCTTAGAATATATCCCGATAGAACCGGAAGCGACGGGCGTCAATGTCTCGACCTTCCAGAAAAACTGGCATCCGGCCATTCGCCCAAATGGGTTCATTGTGGCCAGTCATGGAAATTTCGCTATAAAAATGACGGGTTTTTTCAGAGAAGGGACGTTCTGTCTCCTCTGCGTTAATCACTTTGGCAGCAATATCAAGTGCTTCTTTCCAGCCAGTGGTCTTGGAGTTTCGGTCAAGTTTCATGAAGTATGAACGGGTGGACCAGCCAGGATTAAAGGCCGAAAACTGGAAAGGATCTAGTACAACATCTTCATAGGTACTTTTGCCACGATAGCTGGTATCCACACGATTGCGGATCACCCAAGCGACCAATTCCATTTCTTCCGGGCGTCGGGTTTCGGAGAGCATACACCGTGCCATCCATAACATATTTTGTTCAATCTGTATTGGGTCAGGTGCAATTTCGGTTTCTTCGGCAACAACTTCACTGGCTTCGGGAAGAACAGGCTGATAAGCTTTGATATTCAGATTTCCGGCTTGACGGGCATCATATGCAAGGGGCATTCCGGCTTGCATTGTGCTGGGTTCATCGGAAAACAGTTGATCCAACATTCCGTTGTATATTCCTTGATCCAAGGTCATTGAGCCGAGGAATATACCGGAGGATACCAATAGCGCCGAGCCTAATACCCGCAGTTGTGACTGTCGAGAGGTTAGTACTTTGGCCATGATTAAGAGGTTTTGGTGAGCCGAAACAGTCGGTAGCATGTCGTAGGAAAGAACACTTCCTAATTGACGTTTACTTAAAATAAGGGAAATAAAGGAGATAAAGAAGATTTTCCGTTTGAAGATTTCTCAAGCAAAACTTGCAATCGGGTATTAAACCAATAAGCAAGTGAAGAATTTACAACAAAAAGCGCTTCCAATGACAAAAAATCATTTTAGAATCGCAATAAGCCGATTTTATTTTAAAAATAAACACACAATAAGTTCATAATAACACATGGAAGAGGATCCCGTGTAGGGGTTGTTCTAAAGATCAGCCATTAATAAATGGGACAAAACGAAAGGCCCCTCCTTCTTGCCACTGGTATTCATACGGGCCTACTCTTAAACATTTCATCATTTTCTGCGAAGTCCGGTCGCCGATAGGCACGACCATTCGACCGCCTTGTTTTTGCGGGCTTGGCAAGATTAACTGATTCATCAGCGCTTTTGGTATTTCTGTAGCCCCAGCTGTCACCACCACTCCATCGAAAGGTGCAAATTCTGGCCAACCACAACTACCATCTCCGGCGCGAGAAGTGAAGACATACCCCAAGGTGTTCAACCGTTGTTGTGCAAGTTGCCAAAGCCGCTCGTGGTATTCAATGGAATAAACCTGCACGCCCATTTCGCACAAAACAGCGGCCTGATAACCACTGCCCAGCCCTACCTCGAGCACACGATCTCCCGGCTTTGGGTCCAACAAGGCAGTTTGGAGTGCTACGGTAAGGGGTTGAGAAATGGTTTGGCCGTTTCCGATGGGCAATGCCTCGTTTCGGTAGGCCCTAAGGTGTAATGCTTGGTCTATAAAAAGATGACGTTCTACGCGCCCAATCGCATCAAGCACGCCTTCGTGTGTGATGCCAAGGCTGCGAAGTTCTGCCACCATTGCGGCACGCTGACGATCGAATGAACGAAAATACTGCATGGCCTTCGGGTTAGCGTGCCTGAATCCGTTGGGTCATTTCTCGAAAACACTTCGCCGTAAGCAAACTATCTTCAAGCGCATTGTGCGTGTTATCTGCCCGTTCAAATCCAAACCATTTGGCTATACTCCCAAGGCTGCGGGAGTGTGGCACATCGCCCTCGGCCCCACCCATCACATCAAAATAGAGATACGACAGGGTATGAAGGTCTAAGATTTGGTGAGAGAAGGGCCAATTTTTCTTTTCTTGCCGATAGGCATAACGCAGAAAATTGATGTCGTAGATCACACTTTGTCCGCAAATAATAACTTCTCGGAGTGCACGTTCGCGGCTACCAGGAATATGTTTTGCTGGACGAATGGGTAGGCTTCCTATGATCCACTCTTCCAACTCCGGCAATAGTTCGTGCAGCATCGGGGCCTCTTCTAAATCATCTAATGAGAGGCCATGTACTTTCCGAGAAGGCTCGGAGAAACTCTCCTCATTTTCGGGATAGACATTCGAGAGAAAGGTACTACGTTCACCCCATTGACTATCGCATAGGACTGCGCCAATCTGCACAATCTCGTGCCAGCCAGGTTCGGAACCAGAAAGTTCTAAATCTAATACCAAGAAAGCCATATTTTCAGGAGTTTGTTCTATCCGAAGATCATTCGTTCTACCAAGCCGCAGATCAGATGGCCACAAAGTTCATGTCCTTCCTGAATACGCGCCACGTTTTGAGAAGGCATCCGAACACACCAGTCCGCCATATGCAACAATTTTCCTCCCGTTTCGCCTGTGAATGCTACGGTTCGGATCTTTTTTTCCTTTGCTGTTTCTACGGCCCGAATCACATTGACCGAGCTACCACTGGTTGAAATACCAATGAGCATATCCCCTTCTTGCCCTAACCCGTAGAGGGGTCTTGAGAAGACAACGTCGTAGCCATAGTCATTTCCGATAGCGGTAATTTCGGAGGTGTTTACGGTGAGGGCAATGGCAGGAAGCCCTGGACGATCTAAAAAGAATCTACCTGAAAGTTCGGCGGCCCAGTGTTGGGCATCGGCGGCACTTCCTCCGTTTCCGCAGAAAAAAACGCGGCCATTGTTTTGGAAGGTGTTCACCATTTCTTGCGCAATGGACTCAAGCAGTGGAACCATGCCTTTTACGGCCTCATGTACACGAATGCTTTCTTCAATCTGCTCATGGAGCCAATGGGTTGTTGTCATTTTTTATTTATTAAGAGGAATACTTCTTTTCCAAGTTTGTAAACCCGTTTGGGTAAAGCCAAAATGAACCACTTCAGCTCCGAGCGCCTGAATGGAATCGGCTACGGCCTTGCGTTTATCAAACGCTGCAAAAAAATACATAAATCCACCACCTCCAGCACCCGAAATTTTCCCTCCGACAGCTCCTGCCTCACATGCCGCCTCATAGAGGCGGTCTATTTGCGGATTGGAGATATGGTCAGACATTTTTTTCTTCGCGACCCATGCTTCGTGCAGTAATTCACCCAGCCTGCGGTAAGTTCCTTTTAGGAGGGCCGCCTTCATTTCGGTGGCCAAGGCTTTGGTAGCATCCATCCCCGCAATGGCATCGGCGTTTTGGGCTTCATAATTTCGGATTTGTGTCTCTATGATGGAGGACGAAAAGCGACTTTTCCCGGTAAAAGCCAAAATCAGCGAATACTCCAACTCTGCGATAGCGGCATCTGAAATACGTAGCGGATTTACGAGCACATGATCGGCATAAAACTCTATCAGGTTAAAGCCTCCAAAAGCGGCTGCATATTGGTCTTGGCTTCCCCCCTTAATCCCCAAGTCTATCCGTTCGATATCGTAGGCCAATTGGGCAATGTCGTAGGTACCGAGGCTCAAGCCTTTCCACTCATTAAAAGCCCCCAAAAGCGCTACCACCATTGTCGAAGAGGCGCCAAGGCCACTTCCGGGAGGGCAATCGGTGTGGGTATAAAGATTAAACCCCTCGCCGGAAATCCCCAGCCGCCGGATAACGCCTTTGGCTAATTTCATATCGTCATTCTCTGTAGGAATCGGGGAATCGGCGTCATACACAACTTCTTGTCCAAAATCTAACGAAACCAACTTAATTCGTCCGGAGTCGTTTGGCTCAATGGTGACATAGGCGTATCGGTTGATCGTGGCATTCAGTACCAAACCACCCCGTTCAGCACAATACGGAGCCACATCAGTTCCACCGCCTCCAAAACTGATGCGCAACGGCGCACGAGCGCGAATAATGGTTTTGCTCATAATGTCGGTCTTTTAGTCAGGTGGGTTTCACGAAAAATGGGGAGTAGGGCCTCCGCACGGGTGTAATCTTCAGGTGTCCCGATGTCCAAAAAAAAAGCCTCTGGAAAAGGATGGGCATATAGCTGTTGTTGATCAGACAAACGGGGAAAAATATCGTGTTCCAAAGAAAAGGCATCTGGAAGGGAAGGAATGTCAAAAACAGCGGGATTTAGCAGGTATTGCCCGGAGTTGATCCAAGAGGCGGCCTGATGGCTGCCATTTTTCTCTTCAAAACCAGTGACCAAGCCACTTTCAGGTACAAACATCACGCGGCCATATCGGCTCGAATCGGCGACTTGGGTGACACAAATGGCGACCATAGCTTTTTTTTGTGCATAAAACCGGATGAGTTCAGCGACCGATCCACTAAAAAAGGTATCCCCATTCAAGACCAAAAAAGGTTCTTTCAAGGCTGCTTTACGAAGGGCATAGAATATCGCTCCGCCCGTTCCAAGTGGTTTTGGCTCGGTTATGACTTCAATGCGTAGCTTCGAATCGGCAACCTCTTGTTGGTATTCCCTTGCGAAAACCTCGATTTGCTCGGCCAAATATCCGGCACTCAGTACAAAATCGTATTGATTTTGACGGCGAAGCGCATCTAAGGTCCACGCCAAAAACGGGCGATGGGCAATAGGTGCAAGCGACTTGGGGCGATCCGCGACGGCGCTTCTTAAACGGGTCCCAAGACCGCCACAAAGGATTAGGGTTTTCATGTGATGTTTTAAGGCTCCATTACACTATTTTGGGTTTTTGACGACTTTAAACCGGTTCACATCTGACAATAGTCGTGCCGTACCCAAGTAGATGCCGGGGGCTAAAGCCTCTATGGGTAGTAATATTTCGTATGATCCTTTATAGGGAATCAAGACTTCTTTTTGCATCACGCGCCTACCTAAGACACTAAACAGTTCAATATCCAACATTCCAGAAAGCGGCGTATCGTACCGCAAGGTTAGTTTATCCGAGAATGGATTTGGGTACACATGAAGGCTTTTGTCATACTCACGCATTTCGGGCGGAATATTGGCCGTTGTACAGGAGCCAGGGAGGTTTTCGTCTATCCATCCAATACGAAGAAGCAGCCACGAACGTAGAAAATCTATTTCACTGGCATATGATGTGCCCACAAAGCCATTTGGCCACACATATTTGCCCATAATGGGCCACCGTTGGAAGTTTCTTTTTTGCGCCTCGTTCAATACAACAGCCATAGAATCCACCCAATGAAGCATGTGGTTGCGGGTTAGTTTCTCTCCTCTTAGTGAAAGCCAGCGGCATCGCATATCGTTCTGAAAATTGGTATCTTGCCAGATTTTGGCCCACCAAAAAGGTACATAAAAATTGTCGTTAAAGCGTTGATTAAACAATACCACCCAATCGTTGGTGTCGTTTCCGTCGTGATAGTCTGCATTACCAAACGTCAGGTTATAGTCCCAGGGTGGCCCGATACGTAACCGTGGGTCTTTACTATCGCGGTCTTTAAACATAAAGGCACTCAGGCGGTAGCCATCAATGTTTTTGGTCACCTCGTTCAGCAACAAATAGTCCACCATCGAGGCGGTGTCTATATATTTACGGTATCCAGTCGTAGGGTTATTCCAGCCTATGCTGTTCAGATCTGTATCCAGATTTGTCATCCATTGCCGAATGTACGTTTTTTGTTCAGGAGCCAAGTCTTCCAGATCGGGATACTCAACCTGATAGGTAATGCGCTGTGATGCACCAGGCTTGGGTGGTATGGTCGAGGTCCATGAAAAGCTTTTGTCACCCGTCAGTTTATCCACTTTTAGGATATACCCCCCCGTCAGGGCATCTCCTGTCAGATCTTTATTGGTTAGTTTAGAAATATTTACTCGGTCTTTACCCCGTTTAATTTGCTCCATAAAGACATAAACCCCCTCGTATCGGCCATTTATTGCCAGCTCCACAAATTGTGTACGGGGCGCCCAGTATCCGCCCATATCCCGTGCAATTTTGAAGGCCAAGACATCCCTCAAGAGGGTTTTATCGTTATATGCAGCGTTTAGTACCCAATCGTGCCCTTTGGGCATACCAAACAAAGAGACCTCATTGTTTTCGCCGCTCGGCAAGATGGTGTCCAAACCATAGGGCTTTTTGGGAAACAGGTCTTGCGATGTCGAGCCACGAAATTCGATGGTGATTGGGCCATCATAATGATTTGCCGGATCGTTCAGGGCATTTCGTTTTCCGGGACCATTCCACACCACTTCCATTTTTGCTACGATGCGCGGCTCATCCACAATCGTCTTCCCTCCGGTATCAATCCGAATAATGGGCAAGTTAGAGTCGGTAAATTGGGCCCATGCAAATGAGGAGACCCCAAAGGCCAAAACGCTGATTAGAAAAGAACAACGAGATAAAAATGGGCACATAGGTTCTTAGGATAAAGAAATTTGTTTTTCCAAGTATTCCATCGCCTTTTGCTCAAAAAAATGGCGTTTCGGTTTTAGTTCCGTGTTGTCTTTCGGTAATGGCCAATCCCAAATATGCACCGGGATTTTAAAGCGCGGCAATTGTTTTTCTAATGCCAACAACAGGTCAGGAGCAGAGACTTCCCCTTGTATAAAAGCTACGGGACGCTGCCCATAAACCACATCTGGAATGGCGACGACCAAGACGTTTTGTACACCCGGAACCTGATATAAAAGGTTTTCGATTTCTTCCGGCTGAATATTTTCGCCACCGGAGATAAATAGATTATCTTTTCTGCCTGTCACCTGTAGAAACCCCTCCTCAGTCCACGACCCCAAATCGCCCGTAGCCAACCACCCTTGTTCATCAAAGGGCGCTACCAAGTCGTTTTTTGTCCAATATCCCAAAAAGCGCGTTTTGCCTCGAACGCAAATTTCCCCATCGGCATTAAGACGGACTTCGCGATGAGGCAATAAACGTCCGGAAGTTCCAGTCAAACATGCCAAGGAAGCATTGGGCGGAGTTGTAGTGATTTGCGAGGTCATTTCCGTCATCCCATAGCTTATAAAAATAGGCCACTTATGGGAAATCATTGCTGAAATAACGGATTTTGGCATTGCACTTCCGCCGAGTAATACGGCGACCAAACGGTCTAATGGAGCTTTTTTTTCTAATAAACGAATGGCTTGCGTACCAACCAATGAGACATGGGTGGGCAGGCGACTTTTTTGCAAGGTCTCCCACAAAGAACCAGAGAGCAGCAGAGCAGCACCGGAAAACCAACAACGAAAAACGATGCCCAAGCCCGAAACATGATAGAGTGGTAACGACAATAACCAACAATGGCCTGGTGCGAGGGGGATATTCTGACAAGAGCCGTCTGCACTCCAATAATGATTACCCAATGAATGTAATGCCGCTTGGGGGCGGCCGCTGCTGCCCGACGTAAAGACCAGTGTGGTGTGTTGCGTAAAGTACCAAGGAGTTTCTCTATGTGGCACGGCATCTGTTGGCATATCAGCAAGTTCTGCTTCTTGGTAACAAGCCTTTGCACCCACTTCGCGCATCTGTTCATGCAAAGCGTCTTCTGGCAATTGCGGGCTTAACGGGCAAAAAACAATTTTTTCCCGAATACAAGCCAGCATTAAGGCCATATAGTTGGGTTGTGGATGGGCACAAATCGCCAGAATGTCGCCTTGGCCGATCCCGTCATTTTTCAACTTAGTGGCCATACGGCGGGCTTTTTTATCTAAGTCTGCCCAAGTCCAGAACCCCTCCTCTGTATAAATAGCAACCGCTTGAGGGGAAGAAGTCGCCCTGAGTATAATAGGATCTGGAATTTTGAAAGGGTCTTTTGTCATTTTTATTCGGTGGGTGGAATCAAAACTGCCGACCCATCAAAAGCAATTTTTTTTCGATCACGCACGACGATATACCCTGCTGTTCGAACCTTTACCTGATTACGCGGGAGTTTTTCCAGCACCTCTATCTCGATGGTCACTTCTTCGCCGACGGCTACCGGACGCAAGAACTTGGTTTCTATGGATACTGCCACACTGCCATGCCCCGGAAAATCTCGTCCGAGCACCTTAGAAACCAGCCCCATCAGAAAAACGCCATGCACAATCGGCTTGCCAAAAGGGGTATTTTGGGCATATTCATAATCTACGTGAATTGGATTGTCATCGCCCGTAACCTGTGCAAAAACCATGACTTCCTCCATGCTGAGGGTGCGCTTCATTGCAAAGTGTTGCCCAATTTCCAAGGTATCGTATGTGTAGTTCATTTGTTTGATAAAAGACATAAGAGCATTAAAGATGTTGCTGGAAAATGGCAAGGTATTGCTCCACCGCGCTTTCCCAGGAAAAAACGTTCGGAATATACGCCATTGCCCGCTCGGATGCAGACTTTAGCTGGTCTCGATCTTCATAAAACAAAATTTTATCCCGAAAGGCGGCGGCATCACCAGATGGTACAAAATGTCCATTTTCTCCTTCATGAATGACGTCATGCAAGCCCTCCAAGTCCGAGACGATAGCAGGAAGACCACAAGTACCCGCCTCTAATAATACCATCCCAAACCCCTCTAGGTCTCCTACAACAGGGATATTGGGCATGATAAACAAATCCGCCCCCGAATACAGGTTTTCCAAGACAAACTCTGACGTCCTACCCAAAAGCCTAACCCGTCCTTCGAGATGATGTCGGTGGATGGCCTCGCGTATTTTTCCTTGATAAGGCCCATCGCCCGCCAACCAATAATGCACACTTGGCGGAAGCAGAGGCATTACTTCTTCAATAAACCAGTGAAACCCTTTACGCTCCACCAAATGTCCTACACTACATAGAATGAGGTCGGTATCCGGCACTTCAGAAATGCCCAATAACTCAAGTTGTGCATGACGGGCCTCTAATCGGGTAGCCGTTTGGGTAAACCGAGATACGTCTATGCCATTATGCACGACATGGCACTTTCCGGGCGACAGCCCCCGCGCCAAACAGGCCTCCGCAGTGGCCGTACTTACAGGAAGAATACCATCTGCCGCCTTAAAGACCTGATGTACCAACCTTTGATATACAACAGCCCGCATGGTCACATCGTGTCCATGTACGATGACAAAGGTTTTCACCCCAAGAGACGCCATTTTATGATGAATTCGCGTAAGAACGAGGGCAGGAACCATAGACGAGAACAAAACCACCTCAATTTGGTGACGTTCTATGTATTCGGGGAGGTTGCGCCACAACCCCACCAAGAACTGGGCCGTGTTCCATTCGATCCACTTCCAAGACGTTCTAAGGACTTTAGAATGCAACGAAAGATCCGTCCTTTTTTGCAGTACCGCATATAAATCGGTTGCCACCCGCTGCATCCCACCTACATTGGCTTCAGGTCGGTCTTGTGGCGGAAAAAGATGCGATACGAATAAAATACGCACGATAACGTGTGGTGAAGGGGTCAAAGGTTGAACAAACTTTTTTCGGCGTCGGGGAAAAGTAATTGATCGTAATAACCGTCTATCTTCCCCAAGATTTCGGGCCAGCTATACAATAAGGCCCGTTCACGCGCAGCGGCCCCCATTTCTTTCCTAAGAGCATCTTGGATAATCAGGGTTTCTACACGTTCATAAAACTGGGCCACATTGCCAGACGCCAATAGGAAGCCTGTTTTATGATTGGCTACCAATTCTTTGCTTCCAGTCGCATCTGCACAAACTGTAGGCAAGCCAGAAGACATGGCTTCTAAGGTAACATTTCCAAACGTCTCGGTAGTACTGGGAAAAAGGAAAACATCCGACGACGCATACGCCATGGCCAGCTCTTCGCCCGCTAAATGCCCTTTAAAAATACTATTGGGTAACTGCTCGCGCAGCTCTTCCTCCGCAGGACCATTCCCTACAATCACGCTCTTATGCGAAATACCTTTTGCCTCCAGTTGCTGGACTACCCGCATAAACACCTCCAAGCCCTTTTCCCATACCAGCCGACTTACGAACAGCACAACAGGCTCGTTTGGGGCAATCCCATGCGCTATACGCCATGCTTCCGACTTTTTCTCTGGCGAGAACTGGTCTGTTTCGACCCCCCGTTCCCAGAGTAAAATATTTTTCTGGATGTCGTGTTCACGTAAAACCTCGGCCATAGAACTCGAGGGCACATATACATGGTCGCATTGATCATAAAACCTTTTGAGATACTGCCACAAACGTCCCACCAACATATCCATGTGGTAATAGGATAAATACGAACTAAAGTGGGTATGATAGGAAGCAACAACGGGGATCCCCAATTTCCGTCCAAGTTTAAGCGCATTACGCCCAGGCAGATCGGGCGTGGCAATATGGATTAATTGTGGGCGAAAGCGTATGACTTCTTGTCTGGCGCGTATAGACATTGGAAAAGCCACCCTGTACTCCTGCCGATTGGGAATGGGCATGGGAATAGAGGGGACGGGGCGAAATAACCCCGCTGCTTCAATGGGAGGTTTTTCGATGGTTGGCGCAACCACCATCACTTTAGAACCACGAGCTTCCAAATATCGCACCAAGCGATTCAATGTGAGCGAAACACCATCTGCCACATGGTTGTAGTTTCCAGTAAAGAGGGCAATACGTTTAGGTCTATGTGTATGCTCCATGCGGGGTCAATACGTTAGGTTCGTCTAAGATCAAAAGGAAGCCGCAAAATATTGGATTCCCGCTGGTGTATTTGTCACAAATAACCCAAGATTCATCAAAAAAGCAGCCATGACATTTGAAGAATGAACTTTTGATTGCTATGTTGCGATGAATTGTGGGCGTCTTTACTCTGTGTGCGACACAAACTAATTCGGAAATACTCACTACCAACCATCTCCCACTATGTTACAGTATGCACGTAGCATCAAATTGATGCTGGTCTGTACGGCAATTGTAAGCCTTATGGTTTTATTGGTGTATAATTTTGCCCTCTGACCCCTTATTCCATTTTACAGTTCCCCATTCATAGGCTTTTGGCATTTATGGGTGGTCATTGCCTGTTTCAAAAAGCGACCTGTATGGCTTTCCGAAATCTCGGAGAGCACTTCTGGTGTTCCCTCGGCTACAAGGGTACCACCTTTATCTCCGCCTTCCGGACCAATATCTATGACCCAATCTGCACACCGGATAACATCCAAATTATGTTCAATAACAACTACGGAATGACCGTTTTTGATCAACATTTGAAACGAATCTAATAGTTTTTGAATATCGTCGAAGTGTAAACCAGTTGTGGGTTCATCGAAGATATACAAAGTGTGTTCTTTAGCAGATCTTGCCAGATAATAGGCTAATTTCAGACGCTGGGCCTCCCCGCCCGATATGGTATTGGCCGGTTGCCCCAAAGACAGATACCCTAATCCAATATCTTGCATGACCTTGAGTTTTTTTACTAAGCGAGGCTTATCTGCAAAAAAAAGAACCGCTTCGTCCACCGTCATCCGAAGTACATCGTCAATATTTTTATCTTTATACCGTACATCCAACACATCTTGTTTAAACCGTTTGCCTTTACAGGCTTCGCACGTCAGGTATAAATCGGCCAGAAACTGCATTTCCACTTTCACCACCCCATCACCCTCGCACGTTTCACATCGTCCACCAGGTACATTAAAGGAGAAATACCCCGCCTTATAGTCGCGTATTTTGGCTTGGTAAGTATCTGCGAAAAGGTTGCGGACTTCATCGTATGCCCCCATATAGGTTACAGGATTGGAACGGGGCGTCCGGCCAATCGGAGATTGATCCACCATTTCTACCTGCCCTATGGCTTCCGAGCCATGTATGGCTTCGTGCGCCCCTACTTCTTCCGAAAAACTGTCTTTCAGACGTTTTAGCCCACCGTACAAGGTTTGATAGACTAAGGTAGATTTTCCAGATCCACTCACCCCAGTAACTACCGTAAAAATGCCTAATGGGAAACGAACGGTAAGGTTTTTTAGGTTATTGGCCCGTGCTCCTTCTACAACAAGCATCCGCGCCGGGTCCACCGATCGCCTTGTTATAGGCGTGGGAATGCTTTTAGTACCGGAAAGATAAGCCCCTGTCAACGAGTCCGCGTTTTGGATCACTTCCTCATAGGTACCTGCCGCCACAATTTCTCCTCCAAACTTGCCCGCCCCAGGCCCTATATCTACAATATGGTCTGCCCGTGCCATCATGTCTTTATCGTGCTCTACCACCAAGACTGTATTTCCGATATCGCGTAGGTGTTCCAAAATCCGGATTAACCGATCGGTATCACGCGGATGTAGCCCAATACTGGGTTCATCCAAGACATAAAGAGAACCCACCAGCGATGAGCCAAGCGATGTAGCGAGGTTAATTCGTTGGCTTTCCCCGCCAGAGAGGGTTTGCGACAAGCGATTTAGGGTCAGGTATTCCAGCCCCACCTCATTTAAATACCGGAGGCGTTTCAAGATTTCCTCCATCACCCTTCCAGCTACCCCATGTTCAAAGGCCGTGAGATGTAATCCATAAAACCAATCATGTGCTTCTCGGATGGTCAAAGCGGAAACTTCACCAATACTTTTGCCTTTAGTGGGTGTACCATCATCCACCCGTATATACCGTGCCTCTGCCCGTACTCGGTGGCCTTTGCAATCGGGACACGTAGTATATCCCCGGAACCGTGCGTGGTAAATCCGGTAGTGCATTTTATAATTGTTCTTTTCCAAAAATGCAAAAAAAGGTCGGACCCCGATATAGGCCCCATAACCGTTCCACAGCCATTCTTTTTGTTCGGTGTTTAGCGCTACATAGGGTATATCTATTGGAAATCGGTATTTCGAGGCTTCTGAGAGCAAGTCTTGATAGTAAGTCCTCCAAGTATCGGTATTAAAAGGCGCCAAGGCTCCTTCGCGTATCGTCAGATTAATATTGGGCACAACCAGATTTTCGTCTATGCCTTGCACGCGACCAAATCCTTGGCAAGTTGGACAAGCACCTGTTGGCGAATTAAAGGAAAACAACTGAGGGGTAGGCTCCTGGAATACAATACCGTCGCGCTCGAACAACTCCGAAAAGACCCATTGAGTTGTATCTCTGAACCGTTTAACCACACATTGGCTTCCTCCCTCCCGGAAAGCCGCCTCAACCGAGTCTGCAATACGCGAGAGGAGGGCTTCATCTCTCTTCTGCATAGCCAGACGGTCCACCAACACCAAAAGCCGTTCTTTGGTGGCTTTCACCTGTTCAGGGGGTGTCTCATTAAGGTCTATCAGGGTTTCCGTGATCCCCTTTTCCGCCTGTTTAGAGGTTGGGAGCACCAAAAACCGAAAAAAACCACGTGCCTGCATTGCCTGAAGTTCCAAGAGCAAGGAACCGCCTTTACGCTGTGGAAACGGAAAGCATATATAAAACCGAGCGCCCTCTTCCAGGATGGCTTCCAACTCGTTCGCTACCGAGCGAGGCGAGTCTTTTGTTACCACTTCGCCGCTTATCGGAGAAACCGTCTTCCCTATGCGGGCAAAAAGCAAACGCAAATGGTCGTAGATTTCCGTAGTTGTAGCAACCGTGGAACGTGGATTTCGGGCTACGGTGCGTTGCTCAATGGCGATGGCTGGTGAAAGCCCCGTAATATTATCCACGTCTGGCTTATCCATACGCTCCAAAAACTGGCGGGCATAAGCGCTCAGGCTTTCGGTATAGCGCCGTTGTCCTTCTGCATAAATGGTATCAAAAGCGAGTGAAGACTTGCCAGAGCCAGATGGCCCGGTAAACACAATCAGTTTATTCCGGGGCAATACCAAATCCACATTTTTCAAGTTGTGTTGCCGAGCACCCTTTATTACAATGGGCCTACGTACATCGGCCGAGGGCCCTTTTTCCGGCGGAAATTGAACGGTTTCGGACATCTATGCGGGTTTACGGTTTTGAAATAGGACGGTGGGCGGATGTTTTTGGCAAGGTACGCCATTATCACATGAAAAAACATATGTGCTTATCTGAACTTTTTTTGTAACTCCTAAAAGACTGCCCTAAAATGACCACTAATATCTTGTACAGATCTCTGTATGGCCCTTAAATTGACTTATTATTTTTCTTTATGATGCCGAATATAGTACACCACTCTAAAACAGCAGACAACTTAATCGGTTGATCTGCTACTTTTTAAAGATGTTCGACCAAGGGAGAGTCGGTTATATTCAGGAGGGGTTTTCGGCCTACTACTTTTTAATATCAATCCCTTTGATTCCGTCGCTTTCCCATTCAATCATTGATGTATCATCTAGCGCCGTTTATTGAATAAGGTGATAATTTGGGGTATGATTTACCTTCATGATTCAACAATAAGCCATGCACCGTTGCCTAAAACGATGTGTGACTTGAAAGGGATCTTCTTTGGTTACCTCTTTGTGCTCTTTTTTAGTAAGTAATAATTAGCGATGTGGTTTCATTTGGATAAAGCAATTATTCCTCATAGAATTGTGTAATTATTTAAGGAATACTGCTTAATTCCATTATTGAAGAGGATTCGCGTTTAATTCTCTTTATTTTGCTGCCTTCTTTCCCTTTTGCTCAAACCTCTGGCCTCTATGAACCTCCCGCGCATTAAAACATGGCTTTAAAATCTTTTAGGTGAAACGCCTACGGCTTACCTCCAAGCCCTGCGGTTAGTTATGATCGCCCGCTCGGAGGCCCTGCGCGACCCAGAAACCGCATTGCTGTCTCATTTTTTAAAAGAAAACGACCTCGCCTTAGACAATGGCGCAAACTGGACGTATTATTTACAGCAAGCTGTTGGAAAAAAAGGGCGTGTTTTTGCTTTTGAAGCCGATCCATACTATGCCCGTGCCACTGCTTTGGCAATCCGTTGGATGGGGTTAAAAGGCACGACCTTATTTTCGTTTGGGCTTTCGGATCAAAACGAGCAGGTCGCCTTACGCATAAAAGATGCTTCAGGAGAACGAATGTCAGGGCTTTCGCATATTGATAAAACCAACCAAGCCCCAAAAGAAGCCGTTCAATCTATTCAATTGAAGGTATTAGATGAGATGATCGCAGAATATCCAGCTTTAATTGAAACGAAACTCATCAAATGCGATGTGGAAGGCTATGAGTTTTTTGTTTTGCGCGGTGCTAAAACACTCTTACAAGTCGCACAACCCATTCTTATTTTCGAAGTAGGAAATTTTGAGATGCAAGGCTATACAGAAGCCGATTTGAATTTGTTTTTGAAAGATTTACACTATGACATCTTTGCACTAACAACCGCACAAAAACTCACCAAGGTTTCCGCATCGCTTACCCACTCCGAAGCCATTAGCGTAAATCGCATCGCCATTCCTGAAAAACAAATTAACCTGCTTGACCCTGCTTTATTCATGAGATTTGGCCCGAACGCATAAACCTGCCCAGTTGGGTAAAACCAAGTGTCCTTCTTCGACTAAAATGCCTTCATTGGGGTCATTCGCCATCAGTAAATGATCATCTAAGCCTGCATTTCGAAAAAGGCTTTTGACCTTGACCCAAGCCTTAGAAAGAATCTGTCCGAATTTTGAGACATTGAAGCAAGATTACGAAACGCAAATCGGGGAATGGGCGCTTATAGATCGCTATGTTGGTGACCTGCGTATGGTGTACTTGGGGACTTAAGGTATTCCAAAGCGGAATTCAAAGCCACCTCACGATCCTTTACGCCCCAATACAAGATCACGTTTAAACCTAGCGTGGTCTTCAGTTTACCGCTTTAGGAGTTTAAAACCTATTTCACGACCTTGTCCTTGGAACATGGCAAGATTGATCCAGAACCACGCGAATTGCTCCATGAGCTGAAATTTATCGTTTCCGCCCACATCGTAACAAGCAGCAAAGCCCGCATCCAATGCCAATTCAGTAGCAAGTGCCTTGCCTTTTGCGCTATCGCCTGCCACAAAGGCATCAATCGCGTTATCCCCATAAACTGGGTTCTGCATATTGTTATAGCCTGTTGTATTGAAGCATTTCACCACATCACAGGCTGGGGTGTGCGCCAGAATGGCATCGGTGGTATTAGAAAACCCTGCTGGCCCCCGCCCCATGACGATATTCATGGCATCTATCACAATTTTTCCAGTGGTATCACCCAGGGATTGTGCCACCTCTACGGCCATCATGGCAGGGGTGGAGAGTAAAATCACCTCGGCTCGTTTTACCGCTTCGGGGATCGAATGAACCGTTGTATGCGGATTTTGGAGCAGGTTTGCCCCTTTAAAGTTTTGGGGATCGCGTACCCCCAAGAAAATCGTATGCCCTTTATTTGCCCAATGTGTGGCGAGCGCACCGCCCACATTTCCAGTTCCAATAATGGCGATATTCATTTTTTTAATTATTTTGAGTTAATAAATTTTACGGCTTCGCCTGCGATGATTTTATGAACTTTGGCACTTGCTGAAACTGCCCACCAATTCATTAGGTTTAGCCTTTATAATATTATTTAATGATTGGATTTAGCTGTTATTTTTCTTGTTATAAAATAGTAAATTATCAAACCAAGTGTCAACAAAAAGGAAGTTAAATAGATCAATGTTTTTATTGAAGAAACGCTGAGAAGTGTATTTGCTACTTCACTACTTATTTTTTTCTGGATACTTTATGAGTATATTAAGGATAATTCCATTCTCAATAAAATCAAATAAGGTTAATAAAAATGGAAAATACCCGATAAATGAAAATTTAATACCTCTCTTTATTAAGATAGTTAAACAGATGCTAACCAATAAAAACCCTAATAATAAGGGAGATAGGAAATCAAAGAATTGAATTTTAAAATATAAATTAACACCTGCATCTCCAAATTTAGACACAATTTGATTGATTGTCTCGGAATTGAAATCAGAAAAATCGAGTAACTTTTGACCTGTAAGTTTACCGAATTTAGGGATAAAATATGACTGAAGTAAGATTAATACTGAAATCCAGCTTAACGCAACTGCTATAATATGCTTTTTGCTTTTGAAATATAATTGCTTCATAACATTATGATTATTTTTTATCTGATACAAATTTTACTGCTTCGCCTGCGATGATTTTATGAACTTTGGCACTTGCTGAAACTGCCCACCAATTCATAAATTCGTCTGGATTTAAACCTTTTACTTTGTTCGGAATAGCTACATTCGTTCTTTCCAAAGGATTCATAAAGTTGATGATGTTCATCGGTAAATAAGCGTCTGTGTATTTGATGCCATATTCAGTAGGGTTCATTCCAACTTTCGCAAAAACGGCTGCACCATCAAATTTGAAAAATTTTACTGGTGTGTTTTTGTAAGTATCTTCAATTTCTTGAAGTCCTTTGTTTAATTGTTGACAGAGTTCAGATGCCTTGGCTTGCTTATCAGTTCCAAAATAGCCTGAACTATATCCCATATCGGGCATAGTGCCTACAAAAATATTTTTTGCTCCTGCTTTTACCAAAAGTTCAATGGCTTGTTTGTAATTGCTGGATGGGGGATATTGTGTTAAATCGGGTTGTCCATATTCCAGATAGTTTCCAATATCGTGTCCGCCTGCCCAAAGTACAAACAAGGTTTTGTCGTCAATCTTAGGATTCGAAGTAAGGTAAGTTTGCACTTGTGCCAACATTCCCAAGAGAGGAGTTTTTTCATCTAATTTCAGTGCAGGTTTTAGTGGTTCATTGATGTTGTATAAACCTGTGGTTGCACCGCCCATTGCAAAATTGTTATCTAATGAAATGGGTAAGTTTAGACTTTCTGAAAAATATTCAACCCATACTTTTCCGTTTGTCCAACGACTTTCATAAAAGCCAACTTCTGCTGGTGGATATTGATTGTTAGTTAATTTTCCCCATTTACCCATATCGTTTAAGCCATCTCCAAAAACGACAATTCCTGAAAATTTTTGTTCCATTTTGTTTGATTGTTTAAATGTTTTACAACTGAAAAGCATCGCAGAAAAAACAACGATAGCTATAAATTGAATATTGAATTTGTTCATCATTAGTTTGATTTTAAAAATTGATGTTCCAAATTACGTTTAACAGTGTTATATTTGCAAGTAGATACCTATAAGTATTATACTTACAAAAAAGTGACTATCTAATAAAAACAACCACTTATATGAAAAATAAAATTGAAAATGCACAAAAATACTTCGACTGCCCACTTACCACGGCAATGAATGTGATTGGGGGGAAGTGGAAGGTTGTTATTTTAGGACATCTTTCTATAGGCAAAAAACGTTTTGGAGAATTAAAAAAGATAATTTGCGGTATAACACAAAAAATGCTTACACAGCAGCTTAGGGAATTAGAAAATGACGGGTTAATTTACAGGAAAGTATATACTCAAGTTCCACCTAAGGTTGAGTATAGCCTTACAGAATTTGGCAAAAGCTTATCTCCAATTTTACAGGATTTATGTATTTGGGGGCAAATAATTAAGGATGAAAATAAATTAGGTTAGAATTTAGTTTATTTCCAAGTTTTAATCTTAAAAACAATCATTTATACAAATAAACTTATTTACCAAGATGCCCTATATCTTGAGTATCCATAATGGATCGTAACACTTATGTTTAAGATGATTTAGAGGCGTGAAATTTATCTGGTAAAAAATACCAGATTGGAATGCCAATAAAAATGATGAACGAAAGATACACCGAGACCCAAGCCAATGGCACAGAAGCCAAATAGAGCAAGCTTGTGATACGGTTGCTTCTTTGAATAAAAGGATTATAGGGCAGTAATTGGGCTTTGGCTTCCACATACCAACGCAAAAGATAAAAACCAAGCCCATTCATAAACATTATAAACCCATAGAACATAACTGCTTGAGGCAAAAAAGGATGGACGGCCAAAAAAGCGGTTGGTGCCGGAATGAGCGACATGGCAAAGAGCAAAAACGAATTATACCAAACCAGTTTAGAAGTGGTATGGGGCAATTGGTCGAAGAGGGCGTGATGATTGAGCCACATAATGGCCAAAACGACATAGCTCAGGGCATAAGCCCCAATTTTGGGCATAAGCGCTCGAAAGGCATTCCACACATCGGCATCGGTAAAATGGGCAGCCAAATCAGGGATTTTCAGGTCAAAAACCATGACCGTAATGATAATGGCTATGACACCATCCGAGAAGGCTTCGATGCGGTTTTTGCTCATCATACGTTTAGAATAAATATCCGTTTTCAGGTTCTACTTTTGCGGGTAAGTTTACCTCTCCTAAACTTTCGCGCAAATCGCGTTCGATGGTATTGCAGATGTACGTTAGCGGCACATCGGTAATTTTGTTTTCAAATGGGTCTTCATTGGCAACACCCGTTCGCTCCATAATGATGAAAACAGTAGCCAATACAGTAGAAAGTGGCACAATAAGCCAAGAAACCGGTTGTAAGGCTTCGGAAGTAAAAAAACCTAAAAGCCCAAACGGAAGTAACAAGGCAAAGAGCAACACAAAAAGCCGCGTAAAAAAGTCGTATTGGCGCGGCAAAGGCGTGCTTTTGATACGCTCACATCCTGCTTGGGCATTCGCCAAGCTCAAAAGCTGCCCTTCCATCTGAAAACTATCAAAACCTCCCAAAGTGCCATTTGCCATCGCTTCATAAATCCGTTGTCCCATCCACACCTGTAAATAAAACGGCTTGTTATGGGCCGTCTTAAAGGCTTCAAAATCGGCGGATTCAAGCAACGGCTTCAGGGATTCCCAATCATTTTGCTGGCGAAGTTGCATCCGCAAGGCATGTGCCCAAGCAATACAGGCATAAACCAAACGGCGTTTAAACGTTTCGCTCCGCGCACGGTCATATTGGGTTTGGTGGGCATGGCTATCTGTAAAGGTAATAATGAGCCGCCCTAAGACACGGCTTGCCCCCAAAATACTGCTCCACAAGGTTCGGGCTTCCCACCAGCGGGCATACGCACTCTGGTTCCGAAAAGCAACAAAAATGGCCAATGCAGACCCCAAAACGCCCATGATGGTAAAGCTAAGCCCCATCTCTTTTGCGCCTGTCAAACGGAAAATCGTCCAAACTGCGCCTGACCAGAAAAGGGCAAATAAAGTCGGATTTTGGATATAGCCCCAGACTTTAAGGGGGCTAAAATTACGTTTGAGAATCATGACCTTCGTGTTTATAAGACAGCAAATTAAAACTCATACCTCAAAAATGCGCCGAAATTATGGGTTTTCGTAAAATGGTCTTGCCCCGTTTGATTAAAGTCCATCATCAAGCCACCTGCCCAAGCCTGATGTCTTGCTCCCAGGCGTAGGCGTTGGGTGAGGTTCCATGTTTTTGTTGTCGGATTATAAATAGGGAACAACTCTGCCTGTCCGAAACCTTTCCATTTCTCGTTGATTTTCGGCTGATAACGAAATAGCCCAAAGCCATCTATACCACCTTTTTCCTTCAAATCGGCCACCAGCCAGCCAAAAAACAAAAAATTATCCTTCATTTTCACCCATTGAACCCCAGCCTTGGGCGTAAAGCCTGCGTTCAAGAAGGAACCAACAACCACCAGGCCTAAACCATTTTTGAAATTGTACGACACCGCATTGGTCGAGCCAAAAGCCGTCGGCGCATTGCCATAATCCATACTGGCTCGGTTGCGGCTGAAAAACAAAAAAGGCGTTCGCTGTCCTGCTGTGTCCTTAAAGTTTTTGAACCACATCAAGTCCACCCCTACCCGTTTATGCCCTACATAGGTTTCAACAGATTGGGCATGGGCAATGCTCCCGAAAAGGAACATTGCCATTACCCCAAATACGCGCATCAACATCACACTTAGCGATTGAGTGCTTTTACCACCAGTTCCGCCGCTGCAGCCCCACTGTTTTGCTGCTGACCTGTAATCAGGTTGCCATCCTGAATGGCATATGAACTAAAGGGGGCTGCCACTTTGAACGTCGTTCCTTCGATTTTGCGGGCTTCCGTTTCTATGCGATAAGGTTGGATTTTCATGCCCACCGCTTGATCGGCAAACTCTTCTTCTGCATCGGCAAAGCCTGTCCATGTTTTGCCATGGACCAAAAGTTCGCCGTCTGACTTTTTCGCTTCTAAAAGCAAGGTTGTTGAGTGGCAGACAGCAGCGCTTGGTTTTCCACTTTCATAAAAGTCCACAAAAAGCTTTTCTAAGGCTGCATGGCCCCTGAAAGTGTACATGGGACCTTGACCGCCCACCAAAAAAATGGCATCATAATCTGATGCGTTTACATCCGTCAGTTTTGGCGTGTTTTCCAGCATCTCCTTGAACCATGCTTGTTGCATATAGCCCAGCGAAATGACATCATGTGCCGAGTAGCCACTGGCATCGGTAGGATTGGAGTAGCTATCCATTTCTAATTTGCCGCCCTCGGTAGAGGCAAGCGTGACTTCATATCCTGCTTCTTGGAAAACGCGCAAGGGGTGCGTGAGTTCAGCTACCCAAAACCCGATGGGCCAACCCGTTTGTTTAGAAATGCTGGGTGAACTGGCCACCATTAAGATTTTGCCTTTAGAGGACGCGCCGTGAAAATGAACGTAGTTTTGGACTTCTTGGATTGTTTGCATCTTGGTTTCTCAAAAAAATGACGGGAACACTTCACCTTTTGGTTTGTAAAGGCAAAGCTTGCTTCATAGCATGGTCCTAAATTGCACACAAACGCCATGTAAAAAAAAGAATGTACACTATTGTATGAAACGCACTTTTTAGTAGGAATCAATAAAAACAAACGCTTAAGGTATGGGCGATTTTCATTACCAAGGCAAAACCTTCTATAATCCCGTAGAGTTTGCTTTAGACCAGATTGGCGGAACATGGAAGATGCCGATTCTTTGGCGGCTTAAAAATCGGGTGATGCGATATAGCGAATTGCATAAGGACATTCCCCATATCAGTCAAAAAATGCTAACCACCCAGCTTCGTGAATTGGAACGTGATGGATTTCTGGGGCGCAAAGTCTATCCAGAGGTTCCACCCCGTGTGGAATATCGCCTCACACCGAAAGGTGAACGAGCGATAGAGGTGATTACCTTTATCCGTGATTATGGCTTGGAATTGATGAAAGAGGCCGGCATTGAGGCGTAGCCTTATCATCAACAAGAAAGCCGCGCTGATAGCGATAACCCTATGCGCACTTCGTAAAAGCAGGTAAAGCGCCAAAAAATATCTCTTCTTATCTACAAAAGTACTTGCCTCATTACAAAAATCTCTCATAACTTATCAACCATGTTATGGGTTGTTTGAAGGGCAAGAAAGCGGACAATACAGCGATAGAAACGTACAGCAAGTTTTACGAAAAGCCTAAGTTAGGCGTAAACCCTTATCCCATCGTTCACACTTTAGACCGCTCCTTTACAACACACTTGCTTGAACAAAGTATGGATTTGCGTGACATGGTCCCATTTTCACGGACACAGCGTTAAGTTAGAAAAGTAGTGTTCCTCGAACTTGTCGGGGCAAAGATACCCCAGTGCCGAATGCCTCCTTTTCGGGTTGTAGGAGCACGCTATGTAATTGAAAATTTCCGTGT
>JAEUSQ010000035.1 GCA_016788705.1 Bacteroidetes Order II. bacterium | reverse complement strand
CACGCGCTGAATCTCAACACAAACCCGCTTATCCACGCTCTCGGCGAAGATGTCAAGTTCAAAGTCCACATACCCAATCTTCGGCTCGAACTTCTTTTCCGTCTCGATTTTATCCACTTCGATTTCGATGCCCAAAATATCGCGCACAAAGGCCGTGAACACCGTTTTGTTGGTGAACGCTTTCTTGAAAATCACTTCATTGTCTAAGTTCGCCAGCATGATTTTAGGGGTTAGGGTTGCTCCTTGAACGGCATTGAAACAACCAAATCGCACTTCAAAAGTTCCTTTTCGCTCACCGATGTTACCTCTTTAAATCTTCTTAAATCCGCAGCACCTATTTCAGTTTCCCTTTTTCCTGCTTTAGTGTCTGATTTTAGGGTTTCGCTGCCTTTCTTTTGTCAGGGCTTTGGATACCCTTCTATTTTGCACAGAACAAACACGCAAGCCGTGGAAAATTGTTGCCTGAAAGCCCGAAAATGCCCACAAGTTATCCCGGAATGGTCGTTTTAGCCTTTTTTCCACTGCTCTGGTTTTATGTGATAAATCGCCGATTGGAAGCTGTTTCTTCTTTAAACAATTCTTAAATCTTTTTGTTATGAACTTACTTCATTCGTTTCGACCAACTGCACCTACCCTTACCCCAAGTGCGCCACTTAAAGGCAGAAATAACAAAAAGCTACGGGTTGCAACCTTTAATTATCTACCTTCGGCATACAAATTTGCAACTGAATGGATTCATGAAAACGGACACGAACATGTTTTGGCGGTAACATCACCCGGCATCAAAACCCGCGCCACGCCCGGCTACAAAGATGTGCTTCCCTTAATTCCAAGTGATGTTAATACCATTGTTACCTCAAAAGTAAAATCGGTGCTTACGCCTATTTTGCATCAATTTAAGCCTGATATTGTATTGTGCTTTACCTTTGCACATCGGTTAGATTCAGAGATTTGCAAAATTCCGACTTATGGCATTGTGAACATTCATCCTTCTATTTTGCCCTTATATCGCGGGCCTAATCCGTTGCGACAATTCTACGACGGCGCAACCGAGTTTGGTGTAACGGCACATCGTTTGGCAGATGAGTACGACACGGGCGCGATGTTAAGCCAAGAATCTGCCCAAATGCCTGAGCTTGTAACGCGCAGCACTTCGGTAAAATGGGGGCATTTGATTAAAAAATGCATTGCAAACGGCATGGAAAAAGCCATTGCTGGCGAAGCGGGCGTTGTTCAAGACGACGCACAAGCTACCTATGGCGGCGCTTTTACTGAAGACGAAAAGTGGGTTGATTTGACAGAAGCCACCCCTGTTATTTTACGCAAAACCTTGGGACTCAATTTGGCAGGCGGCTTGGCAAAAGCCATGATTGACGGACAAATTTATAAAATCCATTCCGCTCAAGCACTTCCAAGTGCAAAGGGTAAACCTGCAGGAAGTGTGATCAAGCAAGAATACCATACCCACGAAATTGCAACGGCAGACGGAGCGGTGAAACTTGTTACCGAATTGTATAATCCGCATAAAAAATATAGCAATGTTTTGCCTTGTGCTGCATTTTTCAATGAGCCATCCGATTTAGTAGGGCTATGAAAAACGATGTTGCCATGAAGCCAAATATGTGGAATAGAATCGTAGTAGAACTTCGTCCTTCGTATCTTTTTAGCCGTGAACATTTCATTCTTTCGCTCGTCAGCGGTATCATCGTTGGCTTGATGACCGCGATCTTGTCCATCTCCTTTGCGGTATTGGTTTTTGGTAAGGCATTGCCCGAAGCGCTCTCGGTGGGAATTGGACTGGCATTGTTTAGCAATGTCATCCTGCATTTATTTGCGGCGCTTACAAGTTCCCAAGAAGGGATTATTGCACACGTCCAAAGCCTTCCGCCCCCCATTCAAGCCGCGATGCTTTCTTCGCTCATGGCGTTTTTGCCGCTTTCGATACCAGTTGAGCAAAAAACCGTCGTTGCGGTGTTGGTGATGTTATGCTCAGCGATCTTCACAGGCGGCATATTGTTTCTTTTAGGGGCGTTAAAATGGGGGCGTTTGGTTCGGTTTCTGCCCTTGCCTGTCATTAGCGGATTTCTAGCATCTGTTGGTTTTGCCTTAATCTTGGGTGGCATTGCCACCATGACACAAACACAAATAACGCTTGCGGCGCTTCCCGATTTATTTAGCCTCACGCTTCTTTCCAAATGGCTCATGGGCTTTTTTTTGGCGGCGGCGTTGTGGCTGATGGTGCCACGTTTGAAGCACGCGCTTGTTTTGCCCGCCATTTTGGGCATTGCGGTTGTACTTTTCTACACACTTTATTTTGTGAATGGCTTTACGATTGCGGAACTCAAAAATGCGCAATTGCTTTTAGGTCCTTTTCCGCAAGCATCGTTGTGGCAATCGCCGTTGGTGTATTACAACCAGCTTCATTTACTTGATTGGACCTATCTCACGAATCAGATGGGGATTATTGCCACCCTGCCATTGGTGTGTTTCATTGGCGGGTTGCTGATGTTGAGCGCCATCGAGTTTTCAATAGGTGCTGAGGTAGAACCCAATTTTGAACTCAAAACGATGGGCGCGAGCAATTTCATATCGGGCATTTTGGGCGGCGGCTTTGTGGGTTATCCGTCCACCACGTTTACGGTGATGCAACGGAGTTTAGGCTCAAAAACGCGCCTTGCAGGGATTTTGGGGGCGCTTGTTTCGGTTGCGGTGCTGGTTTTTGGTGCAGAGGTGCTGGGCTTTATTCCCCGTTTTATCGTTGGCGGCATCCTCATCTATTTTGGGTATCAATTCATTGATCACTGGGTCATAAAGCAGTTTAAACACGCTTCTGTGTCCAATCTCAGCATTATGAGCGCCATTGTCTTCACCTCACTTTGGCTTGGTTTTGTGCCTTCGGTTGGGGTTGGGATTCTTGCGGCGGCGGGATTTTTCTTGTTCAAATATAGCCAAACAAGCGTCATTCGTTATGTGGCAACAGGTGCATCGCTGCGGAGCCGCGTTACCCGAAACGAAATGCACGACGATTGGCTTGCTACTCATGCCGAGCGTATTTCCATTTTTGGCTTACAAGGTTACATTTTCTTTGGAACGGCGCACAATCTGCACGAGGAAATGATGACCCACGTTACCGAACATCAGCAAAATCAACAAACACCGCTTGATGCTGTAATCTTAGATTTTCGTCATGTAACCGGCATTGACACCTCCGTTGTCCAAAGTTTTCACAAGCTCTACCAGCAACTCCTTCAAAGAAAGATCACGCTTATCTTTACGCAAATGCCACAAAAGTATCAACGTTTGATGCGAAAAACAGTCTTTGGCGAAAAGACTGGAAATGGGTTTGCTATGTTTGAGACCTTAGACGAAGCCTTAGAATGGCGCGAAAATGTGCTTTTGCAACAGAGTGACTTACCGCCTTACACGTCGCGGACGCTTCGCATGGTGCTGTCCGAGTATTTCAGAGACGAAACGAAAGCCGATATTTTGTTGCAATATCTCACACGATTGGAGCTATCGGCAGGGACGAAAATCATCCAACAAGATATGGCGGCGTATGATCTCTTCTTTATCGAGTCGGGGCGTGTTTCGACCTTTTCGGAGCAAGAAGGACGTTCTCCCATTCGGCTACAAACCATGACCGATGATACCTTAGTGGGCGAGATTGGCTTTTATCTTGGGCAAACACGCACCGCAACGGTCATTGCCGATGCGCCGAGTGTGGTGTATCGCCTTTCTACAGATTCGTTGGCGGCATTGGAAACCGCGCATCCGATCGTGGCAATGGCGCTGCATCGGCTTATCGTGGAGAAAACGGCAAAGCGCATCAATCATGTGTTCAAAAGTGTGAAGGGGTTTATGTGATGTTTCGTGGATTCGTAGGGCTTTTGCGTTTCTCAAACGCTGTTAGGTTGTTCCGGCACTAACAAGTTTTCCGCGCTAAATCATAAATATCCCAATCCCCAAATCCTATTTCAGAACCACTTTTTACCGCTTCGATGTCTAATTTTCGGGCTTAGCTGCCTTTTTTTCGTGGATTCATGCCTTGCCCTTCTACTTTGTTTCAGCACAAAAGCAAATATCTTCACCTTTTTCACTTCAAACATCCATGCAAAAACTCTTTTTACTACTCGTGGCTTTATTGATGAGCCAAAGCACCTTCGCTCAAACGTGTGCCTCAGTCGCCAATGCCACCCAAGAAATGATTTGGACAGGCACAGTCAGCACCGACTGGAACGATGCCTGCAACTGGTCGCCCAATGGTGCGCCGACGGCTGACAATCCCGTCCTTATCCCAGATGTGACCAACGACCCCATTGTGCCTACTGGCATAACAGCAATGGCAAAAAACATCCTTTTTCGGGACGGCAACCCAATGCTGACCGTACAAAGCAACGCTACCTTAACCGTTACCGGCACAGTTGTTAACCTCGTATCAGTGACCATTACCAATAGCGGAACGATAAGCACCTCTGGATTTAGGTCAGAAAACAACGCCCCTCCCGTACAAACGCTCACTTTTCTCAATCAAAGTACGGGGGTCGCCCATGGTAGCTTTTTTACTTCTGGTGGCTTTGGTGGTAGTTTTGGTGCAATACGACTCACCAATCACGGAACCATTAATTATTCAGGTTCGGATAGAGCTATTTACCTTAGCCATTATACTTCTACTTTTGATAATTATGGTACCATCAATATTACAGGAGGAACAGGTATCCAAATAACAGTTAATAATGCTGTAAATCATGCTTGTGGTAAAATCCTAATAAGTGCAGGCGCGTTTTTGCATGATCGTGACGAAGATTTCCTCAATCATGGTTTGGTGCAAGTAGCGGGGGATTTAAACATCTCAAATAACGAGCGTTTTGTCAATTATGGGGTTGTAAAGTATGGTAGGCTAACACGGGGCGAAATTAAAAATACGGAAGGCATTATCGTCCATGATGCTCTGCCTATTTTCACCTATGGCAGTTCCTCTATGGATGTGGTCAATGGCATTTTTACCGATGCCGATGCGACCCTTTCGGCAGGCACCTTTACCGCACCGAATACGTTTACGCCTTCGGGAACGTTACCCACAGGTTCGCAAACTTTGTATGCCAAAATAACGCCGAGTGGCGGGACGTGTAGCTTTGTCGTGCCGTTTACTTATAACAACACAACTTGCACACCCGTTGCCACCGCTACCCAAGAAATGATTTGGACAGGCACATTCAGCACCGATTGGAACGATGCCTGCAACTGGTCGCCGAATGGTGTTCCGACGGCTACGAATCGTGTTACGATTTATAATGTAACCAATGATCCTGTTATTTTGAGTGGCACGACGGCTAATGCTTTCCAAATGGATATTGGAATTAGTGCCAATTTAACCATTAACAATGGCGGTACGTTAAATATGTTGCCTACTGATTTATCATACGGCGACAGAGCAATTAATATTTATAGCAATGCTACTTTTACCAACAATGGAACGCTAAATGCCACTACAACGCTCTTTATGAACATGATTGTATTAAATGATAATACCACCTTCAATAATGGCGGTACAGCTAACCTTGGTAGCACTAGGATGTCTATTGTAATTGGTGGCGAAAACGCTATGGTCAATAATAGTGCATCTGGCATCATCAATTTTCAAAGTGGTCGAGGTTTTCAATGTCTCTTTGGTACTACGGACAATGTCATCACAAATCAAGGCACTATGAATTATACAGGTTTTGATTATTTTACCTCACTAAACCCCGGTTTTACGTTAAACAATTCGGGAACGATTGATATACAAAGTGGAAGCGGGATTGCCATACAAGGTGGGACCTTAAGCAATCAGGCGTGTGCCAAAATTTTGATGCCCGCAAGGCTTTATGACAATCGCTCTAGTGGCGTAACCACCAACGCTGGGCTGATGATAACAGGACGCATTAATAACACAAATGGCAGTTTTACAAATAATGGTGTTTTGAAATACAATAGTGTGTCGGGCAATGCGATTATAAACAATCAAAACAGTTCCGTCATTGTCAATGATACGCAACCGATATTTACCTACGGCGGTACTTACGATGGTACGATTTACGGCATTTTTACCGATCCCGCAGCCACTATGTCGGCAGGCACCTTTACCGCACCGAATATCTTTGTGCCTTCGGGTTTGCCATTTGGTTCGCAAACGTTGTTTACCAGAATAACGCCACAAAGTGGGACGTGTAGTTATGTGGTGCCATTTTCATACAATGTACCCTATCCACCCGTATTCAGTAGTTTAGATACGGCTGCTGGCGAAGATTGCAAGCCTTTATCCCATACCATCAGGGCCAGCGATTTGGATGGAGATGTCATCAGTTATCGGATTGTTTCCGGCCCTTCTTGGCTAACACTGAAA
>JAEUSQ010000034.1 GCA_016788705.1 Bacteroidetes Order II. bacterium | reverse complement strand
GTTATTCAATAATTTGCCGCTTAATGTGGCTTATCAATATCCTAGAAGTGTCCAAGTCAAAGCGTGTTCGGTCTATTTATCAGGCTTGAAATACCTCAACAAAAACGGAAATATTGAGTATTTGATAGTCGCTTCCTTTGGCAAATCGCAGCAAGTGCTTGAATTCTATAAACTTAGATGGCAAATTGAAACCATGTTTCGCGCTTTCAAAACCGCTGGGTTTAATCTCGAAGATACCCATTTGAAAGATTATGACCGATTAGATAAATTGCTTGCAATGGTCGCATTGGCCTTCGTTTGGGCGTATAAAACAGGAATGTATCGAGATAAAGCGGTAAAACCAATCAAAATCAAGAAACATGGAAGGCCAGAAAAATCATTATTCGCATATGGCTTAGAATGGGTGGCGCAAGTCTTAATCAATCAATTTAATCACTTGTACCAAAAAATCATTACCCCTTTTTTGTCATGTACTTAGAAGAAAAACAATAAGAAGCGGCAAATTGCGTATCAAAATCCCTTAGTCGGTGCCTTGACGAAATCTTGGTTTATGTAAAGGACATACCCAGAAAAGCAATCGAATGCCTATTTTAGGCGATACTGGGCCGTGAGTTGATGTAATTTTCCCGCCGAGGACCAGTTGTTATAGCCATAGTCTAACCGGAATTGCGAGATTTTAAGGCCAAATCCAATACCCAAACCAGCCATATCCAAACGGTTTCGAACACGAAGCATTTCATTTCGGAGTGGATTATAACCCAATCGAATGCTCATGGCAGTTCCTAAACGGAATTCTCCGCCAAAACTGAAATGATTTAGCACCTGTCGTGCCGAAAAATCATCTTCTTCAATATCCAGCAAGTTATAAGCCATCACCGATATGGTAAACGGCATATACCGCAGTTTCTGGGAAATCCCCACCCGAATATCCGTAGGCAGCACATCCTTGGTTTCCCCCAAAGAATCAAATGTTTTACCCACATTCAGGGCACTGGCACTAACGATAAGCCCACCTTCGTCGTGGTGATAGACCAGGCCAAAATCAGCCGCTACCGCACTAGCCCGGTACTCCGAAATCCGAGAAATGATGCCATGTACATTAATCCCATAACGAATACGGGCGGTATAATCACGGGAAAGGCCCGCAGTCAGCGCAACATCACCTGCCGAAAACCCGTTCGGTGTACAGTCCAAAGATTCGGATGGAACAGAACCTGCCGTATCTCCACATCCCGTTTCTACAAAGTTGCCATATCCGATGGCCCTAACACCAAGGGCAATCGTCCCTACTTTGGGCACATGATGCGCATAGGCAGCCGAGGTGGCACGCGCATCGGCGAGATAGTTGAGCACCGAAACCGACACCACGCCGGCTGAAGATAGGTCTAAAGTGGCCGGATTGTAGAAGAATGTATTAACATCCCCGTTCATGCCAGCATAGGCACTCCCCATTGCCATTGCCCGGGCAGAGGGTTCAATTCTTAAAAACGAAAAACCTGTGGGCTGAAGACTTGGTTGGGCCTGCAAATAAAACGGAAAAAAAAGTAGCAGAAGAATGAAGTACTTAGATTGCATATGCTTGGTGCTTTGGTCAGATAAACAAAAAAGGAAGGGTAACAAGCACCATGAAAAGGGAATTGGTTTAGGGTTTTGTTAATGAACCGCTTTCATGATCATCTGGTTCCAAGAAAAAAAAGCAATTCCGTCACCAATTCAACACAAAATCAATATCGCAAAAGAGCGATTTTGTATTTATCTTGATCCAGACAATCGCTTCAGCAACCCGCCCTTCAAAGTGTTATGAACAATTTTGACAACCATCCGATTTCCTCGACACCCAAACAGGGTGCGCCGATGCCTACCGCACCAGTTGTGGCGGGCGGTTTAGAACCCTATGTTCCGACTTCAACAATGCCTTGGAACCGTGAGCGGGTGATGCACTTACTGCGAAGAACGGGCTTTGGTGCGCCATACAACGAAGTAAGTTCTTTTTTGAACCGTACCCCACTCGAGGCAATAAACCAGATCATCAACAATGCGTTGAACCTGCCCCTTCCAACCACTCCGTCGTGGGCTACAACAGGATACCCCGCCTCGACAGCAACCCAAGCGGAGAAGGATTTATACAATACCAACGCCCGCAACTGGTTGTATGAATATCAAAATACATGGTATAAGGAAATGCGGGGCGGAGCACTGCGCGAGAAACTGACCCTTTTCTGGAGTAACCATTTTGTGACGGCCTATGGCAGCTACAATAATAATGGCCCTTTTGGGTATCAATATATTGACCTGTTGCGGCGATATGCCCTTGGAAATTTCAGCCAATTGGTGCGGGAGGTGGGCAAGCTTCCGGCGATGCTCTATTACTTAAATGGCAGGGACAACCGAAAGGGAGCACCCAATGAAAACTATGCCCGTGAATTATTGGAACTTTTTACGATGGGGATTGGGAATTATACCCAAGAAGACATTGTTCAAACGGCCAAAGCCCTCACTGGATGGCAAGTTAATACACAAACCCTGAGTTCGTTTTTTAACAGTACGCGCTTTGAGACGGGCAATAAAACGATTTTTGGAAAAACAGGTGCCTGGGGATACGACGATGTCATCAACCTTATCTTTTCTGAACGAAAAACAGAAACCGCACGATTTGTTTGCTGGAAGTTGTATCAGTTTTTTGTGTATTTTATCCCCAATGAAACCATCGTTACACAATTGGCCGACCAACTGATCGCCCATAATTTTGAAATCACACCCATACTCCGGACCTTATTTGCGAGTACACACTTTTTTGAAAGCGTCTTTATTGGCGCCAAATACAAAAGTCCGGTAGAACTAACGGTTGGCCTTTTTAACGAAGTGGGTTTACCCGCTTTTACAGAAGCAAATTACACCTCCATCGTCCGTACCTATTTGAACCGAGCGGATCAAATGCTGATGTCTCCTCCCAATGTTGCTGGATGGCCCGAGTATCGTTCGTGGATCTCGACCAATGCACTGACAAGGCGGTGGGATTTATTAAACATTCTTGCATTGGGTACCAAGACGATTCCAGCCCTACCTGTAAAAAACTTTGCGCTGGGCCTGCCAAATGTAGGGAATGCCTATGAGTTGGCCTTTGAACTCGCGAATCGGATTGTTTCGGTTCCTTTCCCCGAAACAGAGAAAACGGCTTTGGGGAAGAAATTATTAGATGGTATGCCAGACTATGAGTGGTCTATCAATGCCTCAACAGCCGAAAGCAAACTCAAAAATTTCCTCCGTTACTTGGTTAGACTACCAGAATTCCAGTTGTGCTGACCATATCCCCTCTTTTGTATCCTTTTATCCTGTTCAACCTCCAAGAACATGTGTCAATCTTCTTCCAAAGACCAAAACACGTCCCATGATGACTTGGGCCGTTTCGGTGATTCGCTCTCACACGGCGACGCCCACGCCCAAGACCATGCCCGCTGGACCCGCCGCGATTTTCTGTATCGGGTAGGGGCAGCTTCCCTTGGTGCCAGTCTCATGATGAGTGGACTACCCGTTCGGGCCTATGGTGGCAGCCGATTATTGGAACGGTTGTCCCTGCTCAATACCGATAAAATTCTGGTCATTATCCAACTGAACGGCGGGAACGATGGGCTAAACACCATTATTCCGGTTACGAATGACCGTTACTACAGCAATCGTCCTAATATTGGGATCAAGGCCGCAGATGCTATTAAGCTATCTGATGAGTATTATATACACAAATCATTAAGCAGCCTTCAACATGCTTGGGGGAACGATGAAATGGCCATATTACACTCAGTAGGTTATCCAACTCCCAATTTGTCCCATTTTCGGGCAACAGATATTTGGGTATCAGGCAGTGGTTCGGGCGACTATTGGGAGGATGGCTGGATTGGCCGCAGTTTAGACACCGAATATCCGGAATACAAAAACAATCCAACGCCCTACCCCCTAGCGGTCCAAATTGGATCGGTGGCCTCCATGTTGTTCCGAGGACCCGATACCGCTATGGGCTTGTCCGTCTCCGATCCATCAGAATTCTACCGGATTGTTTCGGGAGGCGCAGTTTATGATCCCGACGATGTGCCTACTTCCCATTATGGAACAGAACTATCGTATGTACGGTCTGTCGCAAATGACTCTGTGGTGTACGGAACGGCACTCAAAACCTCTTATGATAAGACTAAAGCAACCGTCACCTATCCTTCTACCACTTTTGCAGGGAGTTTAGCCATCGTCTCTCGGCTTATTCGGGGCGAATTAGGGGCTCGTATTTACCACGTGTCTCTGAGCGGGTTCGATACACACGCCTCTCAGGCAACGACCCAAGCAAACTTACTACTTCAGTTGGGGGATGCCGTTAAAGCCTTTACGGATGAACTTAATGCTGCCGGATATGGTGACCGCGTACTATCCATGACTTTCTCGGAGTTTGGACGGCGTGTAAAAGAAAATGGCTCCTCTGGCACCGACCACGGCACCGCAGCGCCCATGTTCCTTTTCGGAAAAGGTGTTAATGGTGGTTTTTTTGGAACAGGTCCAGACCTTGTGAACCTTGATGCGGGTGGGAATATCAAATACAGTACCGACTTCCGGGCGGTTTATGGTACCGTACTCCTCAATTGGTTTGGCATGTCTCAGAACGAGGTTCAACAAATTTTAGGCTTGCCATCGTTTTCTGTAGGAGGCTATTTACCGCCTATCGTCGCCACGCCCAGCTACCAAGAAGAACCATTACCACACGGCATTGTTCTGGAACAAAATTTCCCGAATCCCTTTAAGGATCTGACAACCATTCGCTTTACGCTTCCACAGCCGATGAAGGCAAGTTTGCGTGTATATGACCTAAACGGACGGATGATCGCCAAACTTACAGATTCTTTTCATGATGCAGGGAACCACGATATTCGTTTTAATGGAGATTGGCTACCAAATGGCCGCTATCTCGTCCGATTGGAAACGCCAGTGGGCGCCACCACCCGACAAATGACCATCAACCATTAAGGATTCTTCGGAGGCTTCTTTAAAGGAATATCAAACTTTTTTCTAAAACAGAACACCCAAAAGCCACGGAAGTACAGTTAGACTGAACTATTTTTTTGCTTCAGTCTATAAAAATCGGTGACTACAACCCCCAACCACATTCCCTTCTGGGCAGAGCTTAGCCGCAAAGCCGTACACCTAAGTTCTTTGGGCATTTCTGCTTTTGTATGGATTTGGGGCGCTGGGCTTGCGCTCAAAATTTTAATTCCACTCTGCCTATTGTTTTTTTTAGGAGATTTACTGCGGGCGCATTCGGAACCCTTCCGGTCGTTCATCAACCAATATTTTGCCTTTATGATGCGGGACTTTGAGCTGATCCCCAAAAAACTCATCATAAACGGGGCTACGTGGGTCTTGCTGGGCGCTGTTCTTACCTTTTCGTTGTTCCCACAAGATATCGCCCTTGCATCTTTTAGTATTTTGATTCTGGGCGACGCCTTTGCAGCCATTATAGGACGTCTTTATGGCAAAACCCCTTTATGGAATACCGGAAAAAGTATTGAGGGTAGCATTGCCTTTGTTCTGTTTTCGTGCATGGTTTTTCCCTTTGTGCCTTCAATCGGTTTTTTTGCATTGATAACCGCCATACTGTTTGCAGCCTTGGCAGAAGCTTTGCCTTTGCCATTAGACGACAATATCCGGATTCCTATTGTGGCAGGATGCACCCTATGGCTGTTTCAACTGTTTTGAATCTATGCCGATGCTGTCTAAACTTGTACCTTTCCCTCAACCCCCACTATACCCTTTCCAAACGCCTATTATGCTGATGCACGGGATGGGCTTGATGGGAGCAATTGGGCGAAAAGGCATGATGGACCCCATCGCTCTTTTCTTGCGCTTGCACGGTTGCAAGGCTTTTGCACCGAATGTTGCGCCATACAACCATACCGAAGAAAGGGCTTTGGCTTGGCGTGCCCATCTCTTACGCATACTGGAGGAAACGGGCGCAGACAAGGTCCACTTGATGGCCCATTCCTTGGGTGGATTAGACGCCCGGTACTTGGTGAGCAACTTAGATATGGCGGCACACGTTACCCAAATCACCACCATTGCCACGCCTCATCACGGTTCTTCCCTTGCCACCTTTTTTCTGAAGCAACCCAAAGTACTGACACATACCTTTGCTCATTTTTTAGACTTTACCGGAAAACAAAGCCTCCCGAACACACCCTCTGATGCCCAAAAAGTCCTACGGCAGCTTACGCCAGCATATATGAAAACCCAATTTAACCCTAATGTAAGTGATCATCCCGACGTGCACTATCGGTGTATTGCTTCACGGGCCGGAAAAAACACCCCCATCCACATTTCACCCCTATTGTTCACGCAAAATCGCCTTTTATACCATGCAGAAGGAGAAAATGACGGCCTTGTTTCTGTTAACAGCGCTCATTGGGGCGGAAGTACCGAAACAATAGACGCAGACCATCTCACCCATATTTGTGTCGCACCTAAAGCAACTAAAAACAATATGCTGAATAAATACCTTAGATGGGCCTTAGAGGCCGATGGGATATTCCCCGGCTCATTACGACCTATATAAACTATGCCCGAATGCAGCCTCATACATCTAATTCTTTATACTTTTTTAGTTGGATATGCAAATAAGATTGCATATCCATCAGACAATAAAGCAGGCCCTTTCTTCCCTTGCCCTCACAGAGCCATTAAAAAAGAATCCCCAAGCGTATTTCTTGGGGATTCTAAGGCGGAACGGCTTAAAAACAAAATTAGTTTATAACCATAAACTTTCTAACAAGATATTTTGTATCTGTTTTTAGGCGTAGGAAATATACACCATTAGAAAGTTGGCCATTCTCGTAGGGTAAACTGTATTCTCCTGGCCCTTGATAACCAATCTTACCCTGATCTATCACCCGTCCTAATCCATCCAGTACTTCAAAAGCCACTTGGGTCGCATTAGATAAGGTGTATTTGAACGTCGTAGATGTATTAAATGGGTTAGGATAATTTCCGGTTATTGACATTCCATCGGGAAGTTCTTCTTTTTCTGTTGCCACCGTAATGTTATTGTGGAAATAAACATTGTCCACATAAACTGTGCTCGTAGCCGTTGGAACCCCCACGAAGATAATTTGTGCAATGTTTTTCTTGGTTGTAAGCCCCGTAAAGTCCGAAAGAGGAATATCCAAACTCACCCATTGACCTTGTGCAGGATTGGCAATGTTTACCTGATGTTCCACATCATCCCCACCACCAAAAGCACCATTCGCACCAAAATCTACTAATTTAATACCC
>JAEUSQ010000033.1 GCA_016788705.1 Bacteroidetes Order II. bacterium | reverse complement strand
AAGTTTTAGATTATTGTCCAGCAATGGTTTTTCCATGCGTCTGGCCGTTCTGTAGAAAGCAGTATGGGGACAGGGAAGGGTAAGGTCTCGCCTTTCCATACCCCATGTAGGTTCTGATCTGGGCATTTGAATAGGGTGTAGCCAAAATACACCCTAGGTACTAAAAAATGAATAAAATCCTCTTGGGCGTAATCCAAATACCCAGTTTAGGCTTGTCTGCTTGGAATGAATAAGGCCCTCTTTAGCGAGAGCTGTAAGCCCTAATAGATTAATCTTGTTATTTTTTCTGCTAATGCCTTAAAGTCTTCATGGCATTTGCGTACTGCTTGTTGGTGCGAACCAATGGCACCATCTGTCGGCTTTAAGTAGAACATCGGCTTATGCGCTTCCATAGCCATCGGCATAAGGCTATGATAATGTTTGAGCAAGGCCAGACAAGAAGGGTCTTCGGCTAAAGCAAGGTTGGGTGGATTGGGTTTATGCAAGATTGTTTCGGCATATTGGTTCGGGATTTTATTGGCCCATCTCAGGTATGATTGTACCGGGCGGCTTTCCCGAATCCCGTGTTGCATAACCACATATCCCAGCGGATGCATTGCACCGATTGGCAGTTCATTTTTGATGCGTTCAGGCGCTTTGTTCAACCGCTCCCCCATGCTTTTTTCCATGAGGTAATGGCATAGCCCAAGTTTGACAAGCCTTGAAGGGAAAAAAGATCTGCCCCCATAGGCATGATGATATAATCACTGGCAATCAATACAGAGCGGTTTAGCGCCCCCAGATTGGGGCCTACATCTATTAGCACCAAGTCCGCATCAAAAACGTCGGAAGCATTGCGTAAGATGCGGTAAAAAACAGACACCACCCGAAATGCCCGCACGTTGCCATCCAGCGTAACATTCCATTCTTTACTCAGTTCGTCTTCCACTTGCGATAACCCCAAATCCCCCGCTAAAAGCCCAATTTGATCGCTAATTTGTACCACATATGGCGTTTCAATATCTCCGGTTCCCTCTAATAAAGGAAACATAGCCGTTTTGATGGTGGCAGGTGCTTGTTCCGTATAGAAATCTTCTGTTCGTTTCGTTCCCAGAAATATACCAGAAGCATTGCATTGGGGATCTAAGTCGGCCACCAAAACCTTTTTACCTAGTTCCGCCAACATGAAGGCTAAGTGGTACAACAAGGTTGTTTTACCAACACCTCCTTTGTTATTAAAAAACGTCAGGGTTTTCATATGGCTCGTTTAAAAACGGATACGGAAAAATAGTCTGGCTGGTCGTATATAAAATAAGGTTCTGGATTTCCGTTTTCGGCAAGTTCGTGTTTTACTCGGGCAATACCGCGATTGAAGCGATTGACGTACCCTAAGTTTTTCAGTGCTTCCGCAATGATAGGATTTCGGTAATCGTTTTGATTCGGGAAGTTTTCGGGGCGTACTGTTCCATATAGCCCGCCTGGATTCTGAATTTCAATATGATCTGTGAAACGATAAAACCGAATAGGTGCATTGGAGGCGTAGTCTCGGTGCATAATGGCATTGAGCAGTAATTCCCGTAAAACAGCCAAGGGGTAATCATAGACGATTTGCTCTCGTAAGCCTCCCAGTGGAATCAGTTTGGCGTAAATCAGATTTTTCAGAAACCCTTCCAAAGAAGCCAGCATAGTGATTAAGTCACCTGAAAAACGGCGCTCTGACACAAGGTCGGATGCGATATTTTCTCCCGCAAATTCTCCATATTGAATATAGGCTCCATGCAGATAAAAAATAGGGTTATTGCCAAAAAGCAGGATCGAGGCGTAGGTCGGGGTTTGCTTTTTTAAATCATAAAGCCCTAAGGAGGCCATTTGTAGGACGGGGTCTCGATGGTTATCTGCCAGAATTTTAGCATCTATGGCTGTTGGCAGGTACGTTTCTTTAAATAATCCCAGGTTTAGGTCTTGAGATTCGTTGCCCCAGCAAGGTGTTGTATCAAACGTTCGATAAGCTGCCGAACGCCGTTCTGATAAAATACGCTCTTCACTTTCGCTCGCAATGGCTTTTCTTGCACCAACACGGATATAGGTACGCCCTTTATAACGCACGGGTGGTACCTCATGAGGTTTTACCTGAATCACCAAAACGTCTCCCTCTTCAAAATGGAAGTGTTCTACGCTTAGAATTGGAATCGGTAAAATGTTGCCATCAGAACGTAGGCCACCGGCCTATTGCAGTTCAGTATCACCAAAGCGCTGTCCTGCTAAATGCCCATTATCGTTTACCCCGAAAAGAAAATAGCCTGTTTTTTGATGATTGGGCAAGTCATTTGAAAAGGCGCAAATGGCTTCACTGGCCTTATCCGTGGCATTCTTATCGGGTTTAATAACGGTACGTTCGATACGATCGCTTTCTAAGTTTGTTAGTAAAGCCCATAGGGCAAAACAAACCTACTGGTACAGTGTTATTACCCCAAATTCGAGGCGAGCCAGCGGCGCACCTCTTCCAGCGTGTAGCCTTTTCGTTGGGCATAGTCGGCGAGTTGGTCTTCTCCGATTTCGCCCAGATTGAAATAATCCGCTGCAGGATGGGCGAAGTATAATCCACATACCGAAGCGGCGGGCATCATGGCTAAGTTTTCGGTGAGGGAAATACCGATGGCTTTTTCTGCATTCAGTATCTCGAACAAGGTGATTTTTTCTGTATGGTCAGGCTGAGCAGGATAGCCCGGCGCAGGACGGATGCCGTCGTATTGTTCTTTAATCAAGGCTTCTTGCGAGAGGTTTTCTTCAGTGGCATAGCCCCAATGCTCGCGGCGCACTTCGGCATGGAGCCACTCGGCGGTGGCTTCGGCGAGGCGGTCGGCAAGGGCTTTGACCATAATGGCGTTATAATCGTCATGTTTGGCTTCAAATTCGGCGGCGAGGGCTTCAGCCCCATGCACCGTTACGGCAAATGCGCCCATATAATCTTGGCGACCTGTGGACTTTGGAGCAACAAAGTCGGCTAAGGCGCGATTGGCTTTATCCGTTCCTTTTTGGGTTTGTTGGCGCAAACTGTGGAATCGGCGGGTTTCGCCTTCTGCAAGCACAAGTTCTAGGTCGTCGCCGAGGGCATTGGCGGGATAAAGTCCAAAAACGCCATTTACCTTAAAGGCTTCGTGTGCAATAATTTGATCCAAAAGCGCATTGGCTTCTTCAAAAAGTTTGCGGGCTTCCTCGCCGCGTTCGGGATGTTCCAAAATTTGCGGATATTTGCCCTTCATTTCCCATGCAATAAAAAATGGGGTCCAATCAATCCAATCGCGTAGAATTTGGATCGGGATGTTTTCTAAGGTTTGCCTGCCTAACTCATTGGGGCGGTGGATGGGATGCCTTGCCCAATCTGTTTGGAAAGCATTGGCGCGGGCAGTTGCCAATGAAATAAGGCTTGGGCGGTTGCTTCGGTTGGCAAAGCGTTCGCGCTCGGCTTCGTATTCTGCCCGTATTTCGGCGGTGAAGGCTGCCTGCTGCTTGGCATCTATAAGCCGTGAAACGACTGGAACTGACTTAGACGCATCTAAAACATGGATGACAGGCGCGGTGTAATGGGGTTCAATTTTGACGGCGGTATGGATTTTGGAAGTCGTGGCACCACCAATCAACAAAGGCGTTTTCATCCCAAGTCGCTCCATTTCCTTCGCGACATGCACCATTTCGTCCAAAGACGGCGTGATGAGGCCCGAAAGCCCGATGACATCTACGTTTTGGGCTTTGGCCGTTTCTAAAATTTTATTGGCAGGCACCATAACGCCCAGATCAATCACCTCGTAGTTGTTACACGCCAAGACCACACCTACAATGTTTTTACCAATATCATGCACATCCCCTTTGACCGTGGCCAATAAAACTTTTGCTTGTGGGGCTGCATCGGCGGACTTGGTGGCTTGGATGAAGGGTTCTAAGTATGCAACTGATTTTTTCATCACCCTTGCCGACTTCACGACTTGGGGCAGAAACATTTTCCCTGCGCCAAACAAGTCTCCCACAAAGCCCATACCATCCATTAGAGGCCCTTCGATCACTGTGAGCGGGTTGTCATATTCCACCCGCGCAGCTTCGGTATCAGCTTCGATAAAGTCCACGATGCCCTTCACAAGGGCGTGTTTGAGGCGCTCGGCAACAGGTAGGCTACGCCATGCTTCATCCTTGACCTCTGTTTTTGTGCCAGATTGCTGGGCTTTGAGGGTCTCGGCAAAAGCAACCAAGCGCTCGGTGGCTTCGGGGTCACGGTTGAAGAGGACATCCTCAATTTTTTTGAGTAGTTCTTTCGGAACCTCATCATAAATGGCCAACTGCCCCGCATTCACAATCCCCATATCCATCCCTGCACCGATGGCGTGGTATAGAAAGGCGGCATGAATGGCTTCGCGGACTGGTTCATTTCCCCGAAACGAGAAGGAGATATTGGACACCCCGCCACTGACTTTGGCAAACGGCAGGTTTTGTTTGATCCAGCGCGTAGCCTCGATAAAGGCAATGCCATATTGATTGTGTTCTTCGATGCCTGTTGCAATGGCAAAAATATTGGGATCGAAAATGATGTCTTGTGGAGGGATGCCCACATCTTCTGTCAAAATCCGATAAGCGCGCTCACAGATCGCTATTTTTCGTTCAAAAGTGTCGGCTTGGCCTTCCTCATCAAATGCCATCACAATCACCGCAGCACCATAAGCGCGGCAAAGACGGGCTTGGGCTTTAAAAAGCGCCTCACCTTCCTTCATCGAGATTGAGTTGACGACCGATTTACCTTGCACGCATTTAAGCCCTTGCTCCAAAACCGACCATTTGGAGGAGTCTAACATAATGGGTACGCGGGAAATATCAGGTTCGGCAGCAATCAAGTTCAGGAACTTCGCCATGGCCGCTTCTGAGTCCAGCATGCCTTCGTCCATGTTAATATCAATCACTTGTGCGCCGTTTTCCACTTGTTGGCGTGCAATGCTAAGCGCTTCTTCATAATTGCCTTCTTTAATAAGTCGCGCAAACTTCCGTGACCCCGTTACATTGGTACGCTCACCGATGTTCATAAAATTGGTATCGGGACGCTGAACCAAGGGTTCTAAACCCGAAAGGCGTAAGTATGGTGGCACTTGGGGCAAAGGACGTGGTGCAATGTCTGCAACGGCTTCGGCAATGGCGGCAATGTGTTCGGGGGTCGTACCGCAGCAACCGCCCACAATATTGAATAAACCTTCTTTGGCATACTGGGCCATGATTTCCGCCATAAATTCAGGCGAATGGTCATATTCCCCAAACGCGTTGGGTAGCCCTGCATTGGCATATAAGCTCACATATTCCGTACAAACAGGCGAAAGCTCTTCCAAATAAGGGCGCATGGATTCCGCACCTAATGCACAATTAAACCCAACCGAAAGCAGATTGGGGGTGTGCATAATGCTGTAATAAAATGCCTCTGGTACTTGCCCCGATAGTGTCCGCCCATTCTGATCTACAATCGTTCCCGAAATCATTACTGGAAGCTGCTGGCCTGTTTCATCAAAGTATTTTTGAAGGGCAAAAATGGCCGCTTTGGCATTGGCGGTATCAAAAATGGTTTCGACCAATAAAAGGTCTGATCCGCCATCCACCAATCCTCGAATTTGCTCTTCATAAGCAGCCACCAATTCATCAAAGGCGACTGACCGAAACCCTGGATCGTTTACGTCTGGCGAGATGGAAAGGGACTTGCTGGTCGGGCCGATAGAACCTGCCACAAAACGCGGCTTTTCGGATGTGGAATAAGCATCTGCGGCTTTTCGCGCTATTTGGGCCGCTACCAAATTAAGTTCATAGGCAATGTGGCCCAGCGCATAATCTTCTTGGGCAATTGAGGTACTGCTAAAGGTATTGGTTTCGATAATATCCGCGCCTGCTTCCAAAAAAGCATGATGTACAGCCTCGACTGCTTCGGGACAGGTAAGGCAAAGCAGGTCATTATTGCCTTTCAGGTCTTTGGGATGGTCTTTAAACCGTTCACCACGAAACGCGGATTCATCCAATATGAAGCGCCCCGTTTTATGATATTTTTGGAACATGGTGCCAGTTGCACCATCAATAATCAAAATGCGTGCTTGTAAGAGCTGCTGGAGTTGTTGCAGGGAGGTCATGCTACTTGAATGCATTGGTTTATAAAAACATGACCGCCAAAATACATCAATCTATCCGCCTGCTTACGGAAATTGAGTAGAAGTTGTTTTAGGCCTTGCAGACATGAAAAGACGAATATTCCCTTGGTCTATGCCGATAAAAAGATGTTTTTTGATTTTTTTCTACAAAAGTGGTGCTTAAATCCTTTTAGATGTTTGTTGAAGGTCTTATTTTGCCCCAAAGCCAAACGGCGGTGCTTTATGGGGCGAATGCTTCTAGTAAAAGCAATTTACTGTGGGCAATGGATGCCTTAAGCTATTTTGTTACGCGCTCTTCTCTTTTTAAACCTCAGTAAGAAATTTCTTAATACGAACCTCATAAACTAAGTCCTGAAGCCGTCAACAACCAACAACTTTTGAGATTGTCTTTATTTCCAATGGGGAGCAGTATAAATATGTTGTTTCATTTTCTCAGTACCAAGTTGAGCTTGAGTCATTGTATATATACACAAGGCGCTCTAAGGTGTTGCTGTTTGAGCGTATAAAAGGGCAGCCTATAAAATTTGGCGAGTTGTATAAAGGTGCGAAACGAAGCCTTGAACAGTTGCTTCTCGAACATCAGCTTTTTCTCTCAAAAGCCGTAGAAAACAAGGTGGTATGGCTCGGTAATGACTACTCGTTTCTTACGTCCGTTATGGTCGCCTTCCAACCAATGGATGACTGGGAAGAGTTGTCGCTCAAGTTTTCACTCATCAAGCGACTTTTGAAGATGCTGCTTTCCGATTTCCGAACCAAGCTCAACCACCTCATTTCGGCTTTAGACACAGGGGTAAAGTCGCTTCGTGTTGAAGTGAACCAAACCGAATTCCATGTTCCGGATGGATTCCCGTCGGAAGTCAGGCAATATCTGGAAGAAATGAATAAATACCGAATCAAAACACAGAGCATCTTAGCTATAGCGAATCTGGAGATGTGCAGACGATAAAGTTCGATTTAGAGGAAGAATCTCTTGGCACACAATATTTACTGCCCAAAGCTTGGATCATACTTTATGCGTTAGAAGCAGGACGAACCTTGGTCATAATAACGCGCAACTGATTTTTGCCACTCATGATATTAGCCAATTGAACAATGATGCGTTTCGGCGAGATCAAATTTGGTTAACGGAAAAAGATGAAATGGGCAATACAACGCTTTTCCGGGCTTCAGAAATTGGGGGAATTCGCGCCGATATTCCATTAGATAAATGGTATGCTTCAGGCCGTCTAGGTGGCTCATGACACAGATTTCTTGATTCAGATGCAAAAACTTGAATATGAAACAGCGTAGCGTTTATAAGCGTATTTTGATTATTTGTGAAGGGTTCGCAGGGAAATTGTATAGCCAGTCTTTAAAAGAGTAGCTACCTCGTTTCCTTCAACGCGCCATTGCAATTGAGATTATGCAGCAAGCGCAGAACGATCCGCTTAGCCTTGTTCAATATGCGATTAACAAGCAGCGTGAAGGCAAGCTCGATAAAAATCCTTACGATGCGATTTGGTTATTTTTGGATCATGACCAGCATCCCAAATTGGAACAAGCGTTTCGACTGATGCAACGCTATATGATGGCCATTTTTTAGAATAAAGCCCAAAATTTATTTCTCCTCCTCAAATACGTTGTAAAAATCGGCATTTACTTCGTGTGTCGCTTCGCTCGGCTCGACTCCACTCAACACCCGGAAGGTTGACTATTTTGAGTTTCTCCTATTTTTTGGCCAATCATTATAGTGTAAGTATGATCTTGTATAACATGGCTTTGGAGGTGAGCCTTGAAGGGATGATTTTCGTTTAATGGGGGCCTAAACGCTTATGTCTTCGGAAAGGATCTGAAGGTACTGAGTAGCAAATTGATGACATTTACCCATGTTAAGCCGGAAACGACGGTCTATTGCACTAAAAATTCAGATGGTGCAGCATACTTCTGGAATGCAGTCTTGTAAATTGGTAAGACAATTATTTCCTTGAAACTAACCTTTATGGTCATGAAGAAAAGAGCCGTTATTTGGATGGTTTTGTACCTGTTGGGATCTGGAACGCCTGCTATGGCACAGTCTCCCATCACGGTTATATCTCCTGGAAAATTAGTACGCGTGTTGTTTACTCTTTCCGAAGAGGGGGTGCCCACGTACCGGGTTTTTTATCGTAATCAAGCGGTATTAGGACAATCTGCACTCGGTTTTGCCTTGCGGGATGGGCTCCTGAAGAAAGATTTTACCCTCGCTGGATCAGTCGCAAGAAATACATTTGACGAGACTTGGCAACCCGTTTGGGGGGAAGTGAAAGATATCAGGAACCACTATAACGAGGTGGCCATCCCTTTGAAACATCGCTCCGGTGCACGTCTAAAGGTTGTTTTCCGGGTGTATGATAATGGGCTGGGCTTCCGTTATGAATTCCCCAAAGAAGGGTATGAACATGATATTGCCATTACCGATGAACTCACGACGTTCCAACTGATGGGCGATCACAAGGCGTTTTGGATCCCAGGGGATTGGGATTCCAATGAGCATTTATATTCCACAACCCGCATAAGCGAGATCGAAAATACATGGTATCGAGAGACTGAAACGTCTATCGGAACCATGAACCTGCACGACCGCCAATCTGTCCAAACCCCGATTACCTTCAAAATGGCGAATGGCTGGCATATGGCCATCCACGAAGCGGCCCTCATAGACTTTCCTGCGATGCAATTGCACGTGGATCATCGCACCCTGAAACTATCGGCTATACTGGTCCCTTCACCAGATTTAGTGAATAAGGCTGTGGTTAGGCCCGGCCACCGAACACCGTGGAGGGCTATTTTACTAGGTGATCGTGCGGCGGACTTATTGTCCTCTAAGTTGATCCTGAACCTGAATGAGCCTTGTAAATATGAAGATACCTCCTGGATACGACCAATGAAGTTTGCTGGTGTTTGGTGGGAAATGCACCTCGGAAAGTCAACTTGGGATTATGCCGGAACGCAAGATGCTGGTTCAGCACAGGGACTCAGCCCAACAGGTAGGCATGGCGCGACCACCGAAAATACGAAGCGATACATAGATTTTGCCGCCGCGAATAACCTTCATGGCGTATTGGTGGAAGGTTGGAACATGGGCTGGGAAAATTGGTATGGTCAATGGAAAGACGAAGTGTTTGATTTTACCAAGCCTTATCCGGATTACGACATAAAGGCCGTAACAGATTATGCCCGAAGCAAAGGCGTAGAAATAATAGGTCATCACGAGACGTCTGGGGCCGTCACTTCTTATGAACGACAAATGGAGGATGCTTTTGCTTATATGAAGCAGCATGGCATTAATGCCGTAAAAACTGGATATGTGGGAAAAATTATTCCCAAAGGTGAACACCATGATGGCCAATGGATGGTAAACCATTACATCCGTGCCGTCGAGGCGGCGGCCCGCCACAAAGTGATGATAGATGCACATGAACCAGTCCGTCCAACAGGGTTGCACCGGACGTATCCGAACTGGATGGCTTCGGAGGCAGCGCGGGGTAACGAGTTTAATGCGTGGAGCCGAGGAAACCCGCCTGAACACGAAACCATTTTGCCTTTTACCCGACTGCTGGGCGGCCCAATGGATTATACCCCGGGCATTTTTGATGTTACCTTCGATTCATTCAAAAAAGATGAGCGGGTACACACAACGGTTGCCAAACAACTTGCGTTGTATGTCACATTATACAGCCCGGTTCAAATGGTGGCAGACTTGCCAGAGCATTATGAGGGAAAACCGTCCTTGGAGTTTATCCGAGAAGTGGCTGTAGATTGGGACGATACACGCATTTTGAATGCGGAAGTTGGGGAATACCTTTCCATTGCCCGAAAAGCAAAAAACAGTCCCAATTGGTTTATCGGAAGCATTACCGATGAAGTAGCCCGTGTGTTTACCATCCCCTTAGATTTTTTAGATGCTGGAAAAACATATCAAGCGACGGTATATGAAGACGGCCAAGACGCACACTGGGAAAAGAACCCAAAGTCCGTGAACATTCGGCGTTTGAACGTCAAAAAAGGCCAAACCTTAACACTCAAATTGGCCGCAGGCGGCGGCACGGCCATTAGCCTAAAGCCCTACTAACTGAAAACGAACCATGTAATCAGAAAAGGCCACTCGTTTGGGGTGGCCTTTTTAACAAAAGTTGGGATTACACCATAAACATAAATAGAGATCTTTACACCCTCTCTTTCTTGAAGATTCAGCAGCCTAAATTGTGTGTGGGTTATGGTACAAACAAAACCCAATCAGCTCTTGTTGTATTTATACCTTTGTTCACGGACGACGTGGGAATCGCTCTGTGTTGTCGTAAGCGGGTTGTCGGCGTTCATTATACGCATTCCGTCCTTCCTGTCCTTCCTCTGTCATGTAGAACAATAAGGTGGCATTTCCCGCCAATTCCTGAAGCCCCGCTTGACCATCACAGTCTGCATTCAATGCGGATTTTAGCAGTCGGATGGCCAATGGCGATTTTTGCATGATTTCACGCCCCCACTCTACGGTGGTTTCTTCTAATGCCTCGTAGGGAACGACTTTGTTGACCAAGCCCATTTGAAGAGCCTCTTGTGCATCGTATGGACGACATAGATACCAGATTTCACGGGCCTTTTTTTGTCCGACAATGCGTGCCAAATAGCTGGAGCCATATCCGCCATCAAAAGAACCGACTTTGGGGCCGGTTTGCATAAATTTGGCATTATCTGCGGCAATCGTCAGGTCGCAAAGGACGTGTAGGACATGCCCACCGCCTACAGCCCAACCAGCCACCATGGCAATGACAGGCTTCGGACAGGTCCGGATTTCTCGTTGGAAATCCAATACATTCAGTCGCATGACTTTCTCGTTTCCGGCTTCTTTGTATCCGGCATCGCCCCTTATGCGTTGATCGCCGCCGGAACAAAAGGCCTCCCGCCCTTCTCCTGTCAGGATGATGACCCCTACTTCATGATCCTCGCGGGCATCGTGTAGGGCCATGCGCAGTTCTTTAACGGTCTCTGGCCGGAATGCATTGCGCACTTCGGGACGGTTAATGGTTATTTTGGCCAAGCCTTCCGCCTTGTGGTATTTGATGTCGGTAAACGTACCGGCTTCTACCCATTGAATAGTGCTCATATAATATTGTCTTGGATATTAGGGTTCAGTTTCGAGGAAAGTACAACCCGCAACTGGGCGAAAGGTGTGGGTCACACAAAATTTTTGCAATCGCGCTATGCTGCTCTGTAGAGACAGCTGATCTAGAATGTTTGGCCAAATTGAATATGCAAACTTAATGGGCTGCACGAGCCTAAAATATCATACCACCTACACCGGACACCATCCGCATTGTGTAAGTCCTGATAATCTGGGTTTAGTTTGATGCCCAGATCGGCCCCACCAGTAAATCCTGCCACCAAAAAACGAATACCCGCACCCGTACCAAATTTCCATTTTGCAGGGTTAAGGTATAACTGATTTGTCCATACATTGCCGAAATCAAGAAAGGCCACCCCGCGTAAGCTATTTAGCGAAGGCAGTGGGATTTGTGTTTCGATATTACCTGTAATTTTGCCAGTACCCCCCAGCGCAAACCCGAACTCATCTCTGGGGCCAAGGTATTTGTTTCGCCAGCCACGAACATCCCGATCGCCCCCTCCAAAATACAATAAACGATAATAACGGGTATAAAACTTGTCATCCTCAAATACTCTGTCGGCGGTCCACATCTTGCCAGCAAATAATCGCACGTTAAGCGATGCTCGGCGCAAAAAGTCTGGAAGTCCGTCTTGTTGTTGTAAAGGCAAGGTGTATGCCGTTCCTTCTAATGAAGTTTTTAGGTAATTCAGATCCGAGATAAGTACTTTAGGCGCATTGGGCAATAGTCCGGGGCGTCCACTAAGGGTAATGGAGGGTTTGATCAACCAACCGCGTGTACGGAATAAGATGTTATCTACCTTGCCCAGCGTCCCCGAAAAAGCAATCGCCGCCTGATTGTATTGGTCTGAATTGTGCAACGTGGCAGGATCCGCTGTTACCCGCGAAAAGTTAAAGGCAATATTCAGATTTTGATATTGAGAAAGGCGAAGTAAAAAAGAAGTATCTACGCCCCATGAAGTCTGTGGTGTATTCAAAAAGTCGTTGGTGTACTCTACGTAGGGCTGTGTAAGCACAGAGAGTTTACGATAAAAAAAATGGGGTTGCCTGAACGACAAAGAACCTCTATATTTTTTCTCGATAGGGTAACTACGGAAAATTCCTAAAGAATCACCTGGTTGTACCACCACTTGTGCACTCAAGGTTCGGGCGCTCCCCAGAAAATTACGGTGTTCCCACTTGCCTTCCAGCCGGGGGCCTGTGTCGGAGGATAGCCCCAACTGACCACTTACAGAGCGTAATTTGGCCTCACGAACCTCAAAAATGACATCCACTTTGTCCGATAAAGGTTGAGTCGGAATACTGAAGAGGGCAAAACGGAACTGGGAGGACTCAAAAATTTGCCGCTTACTCTCTTCTAACTGCCGATAAGAAAAGGGGTCGCCTTCCCGGAAGGTGAGTAGATTGAGAACGGTTGCTACAGAAATGTGTTCAAGCCCTGTTATCCGTATTTTACCAAAGGAACAACGGGGTCCCGGCGAAATGTATAAGGTGACATCTGCAAGGTTGGCGAGGGTATCCACCATGGTTACGTCGCGGAGTTGTGCATAGGCAAAGCCTTTATCTTTCATCCATCGGACGGCCTTTTCACGAAATTGCGCCATCGCCAATTCGGAAAAACGCTCTCCAAATTGTTGAATGAACGGATCCCGAAAAGTCCGCCAGGCATTACGGGAAGCATCCGGAAATTGATAGAAGGCATCGCGGCCATCCGGGCCAAAAAAGAGAATTTCCTGAATGGTGAGAGGAGGCCCTTCCGAGATGTTAAAAAAAACCTTAATCTTGTTGGCGACGGGGTCGAAGTCGAATTGGGATAAAATCCGGGGAGATAGATATCCATTCCGCTGGTAAAAACGCCTGAGTCGGATTACGTCCTTTTGAACCTCGTATGGATTAAACGGAAATTGCCGTACCTCCCTGAACGCAAGGCGGCTTGCCCAAGAAGGAGCCAACCGATCGAATGCCGTAGGTGCTTGTGTTGAAATAACTTCCAGTAGTTGTTCTTCGGGGAATGAATGTCCTCGAAAAGCAATTTTGGACACTTGGGTGTCGGCATTGACCAAGCGTAAATTGGGCTGCGCCCAAACAAGCCGGGCGCAAACAAACAGGCATCCTAAAAACAAAATAGAGAGAATTCGCATACCCGCTGGTTCCTTTTTCCATAAACCCAATGTGCGATTAGGCTATCTTTTCTTGTAGTATAACAACGCAAGCGGCTATTCACAAGCATACCATAAAATATGCCACGTATTCTCTTCGCCGTTCTGAACTGGGGTTTAGGGCACGCTACACGAAGTATTCCGGTGATTCGGGCGCTGCAAAAAGCAGGTGCTTCGGTCGTGCTGGCATCCGATGGCGATGCCTTGCAGGTGCTCAAACGTACATTTCCAGAAACAGAAACCCGAGAACTTCCTGGCTACAACATCCGGTATGGCCGCAAAAATAGCTTGATCGCCATCTATGGCCAAGTGCCGCACGTTATCCGCACCGTCTCGCACGAACACCGTATCCTTCGCAGTTGGCACGAAGAGGAGACCTTCGATGGGGTTGTGTCGGATAGTCGTTTTGGAATGTGGCTGTCCGACGTGCCGTCTGCCTTCATTGGGCATCAGATCGCTGTCTTGCCGCCCAAGCCGTTTCAGGCATTTCATCTGACGGCGTTCGGGGTGCATAAACAAATTATTCGCCCTTTTTCAGATTGGTGGCTGCCGGATGACCCCGCACTGCGCTTGGCCGGTGATTTATTACACCGGTTCCCGCTACCCAAAAATAACGCATCAAGGTCGCCCCGTGTTAATTGGATTGGCGTATTGTCTCGCTTTTCTGGAGAATCAACGCCGTACGATTTTTTAGACAATCGGCTAAAGACCCATGAGCCATTTATTGCCGCTGTACTATCTGGGCCGGAGCCGCAACGGAGTATGTTACAAGAAGCATTGATGGCGGTTGCTCCCAAGTTACCGTACCCTCTCTGGATTGTTGAAGGACGACCAAGAGGACAGGTGTTTAAAACCTTGCCCAATATCAAAATCATCCCTTTTCTCGATGGCCCAGATTTGCAGCACCTGCTCCGTTCAGCAGAAGTGGTGATCTCCCGTTCCGGTTATTCAAGTCTAATGGATTATGTAGTATTGGGTATCTCGAAATTAGTACTGGTTCCCACACCTGGTCAGACCGAACAAGAACACTTGGGGCAAAACTGGAGCAACCATAACCGAGCGGCCGTTTGCCTTCAACACAATATTGCACATCTTCCAGAATATCTCTCGCAAGCCCAAAAATGTGAACCCTTGCCCTTTAATGATCAATTACTTTCACAAACGGTTCATCAATGGCTGGCATTCTGTAAATAAAAACCTTTTTTTGAAAGTAAATTCTTGTAAATTATGAATATAAAGGAATTGTAAAGATTTTTATTGTTTGATATATTGATCTATATCACTTGATTTAAAAGATGATTTATTTGTGTGTAGATTTTGTGGATAAGTGAATGAATTTTGCGATGTTGCAAGTGCATGGTTGTTTATATATCTAGTAAGACAGTATTTTGAAAGTCTGGACCAAAAAGCCAGGTACGCATTTTTTGGTGCATCAAAACATGAGTAGCAAGAACCAATAAGCGAGGTAAAAGTGCCTACGATTCAACAACTTGTCCGCAAAGGACGTAGTCCGAAAATCAAAAAAACAAAGTCTCCGGCGCTCAGCAGCTGTCCGCAACGTCGTGGTGTTTGTACACGTGTGTACACAACAACACCTAAAAAGCCGAACTCGGCCATGCGTAAGGTTGCTAAAGTCCGTCTGACAAATCAGGTTGAAATTATTGCCTACATCCCCGGCGAAGGTCACAACCTTCAGGAGCACTCCATTGTTTTGGTACGCGGTGGCCGGGTAAAAGACCTTCCTGGGGTAAAGTATCATATTGTGCGTGGTGCACAGGATACCGCCGGTGTTAATGGTCGCCGTCAGGCACGTTCCAAATATGGAACCAAACGTCCGAAGCCAGGACAAGCAGCGGCTCCGGCCGGAAAAGGTGGCAAAAAGAAATAAGCCATTGATTCAGTAGTTCTAAGGTGCAAAGCCTTCTGAACGTTATCCACAAATTTTCAACTATTCAACACGCAGAAAACAATGCGTAAGAAAAGAGCAGAAAAACGCCAAGTATTGCCGGATCCGATTTACGGAGACGTAACCGTATCTAAGTTTATTAACGCGGTTATGCAAAGCGGCAAAAAAAGCATCGCACAAGCGATTGTGTATAAAGCCTTCGAGATTATCGAAGAGCGAACCAAGGAGCCGGGTGTAGAAGTGTTTCGTAAAGCCCTGAACAATGTGGCGCCCGTGGTAGAAGTCCGCAGTCGTCGCGTGGGTGGCGCAACCTATCAGGTTCCAATGGAAGTTCGTCCGGAACGACGTTCCTCGCTGGCCTATCGCTGGTTGATCAACTATGCCTCGGCACGTTCCGACAAAAGTATGGCCATTCGTCTTGCAAACGAGTTGATTAGTGCAGCAAAAGGCGAAGGAGCCGCCGTGAAGAAAAAAGACGATACCCACCGTATGGCCGAAGCGAACAAAGCCTTTGCCCACTTCCGCTTCTAAAACGGTTCTGTACCTCAAAATTTGCAAAAAGTAAATAAACCCTATACATCATGTCAGATTTATCGCTGGATAATGTCCGCAACATCGGTATCATGGCCCACATTGATGCCGGAAAGACGACAACAACCGAGCGCATTCTGTTTTACACCGGACGTGTACACCGAATAGGTGAAGTACACGAAGGAGCCGCAGAAATGGACTGGATGGAGCAGGAAAAAGAACGTGGTATTACCATTACCTCGGCTGCGACCACCACCATGTGGGGGAAAGACATTGAAGACACGAAAACCGGACGCCGGAAAGGTACGCATCGGATTAATATCATTGATACACCTGGCCACGTGGACTTTACCGTCGAGGTAGAGCGCTCGCTTCGTGTTTTGGACGGAGCGGTTGCATTGTTTTGCGCGGTAGGTGGGGTTGAACCACAATCCGAAACCGTGTGGCGTCAGGCTGATAAATATCGTGTGCCGCGTATTGCGTTTGTAAATAAAATGGATCGTACTGGTGCGGACTTCGAGAACGTGCTTAAAATGATGAAAGATCGTTTAAAAGCGAATGCCGTTCCGGTTCAATACCCGATTGGGGAAGGTGCTATGTTTAAAGGGGTCATAGACCTTATTAAAAACAAAGCCATTATCTGGCACGATGAAACCCAAGGGGCCACCTATGATGAAATCGAAATACCAGCAGATTTAAAAAATACGGCTCGTCATTGGCGTATCCACCTCTTAGAACAAGTAGCAGAGCAAGACGATGAGTTGCTCATGAAGTATTTGGACGGAGAGGAGTTGAGCGACGAAGAAATTCGTACAACCGTTCGGAAGGCTACCTTGGCCATGCAAATTACGCCTGTATTCTGTGGAACTGCCTTTAAAAACAAAGGTGTTCAGGCCGTATTGGATGGAGTCTTAGACTTTCTGCCCAGTCCAGTAGATGTGGAGGAAGTAAAAGGTCATGCCCTGCGCGAACCAGATGTAGAACTGATCCGCAAAACAACGGTTAGTGAGCCATTTAGTGCCCTCGCGTTTAAAATTATGACAGACCCATTTGTGGGTAAGTTGACTTTTGTGCGGGTATATAGTGGGAAATTAATGAAGGGATCTAAAATCCTGAATACCACAACCGAAAAGGACGAACGGGCTGGGCGATTGCTCCAAATGCACGCCAACAAACGAGAAGACTTAGACTTTATCGCTGCGGGAGACATTGCCGCTGTTGTAGGGCTAAAAGAAGTCAGAACAGGCGATACCCTTTGCGATATAGATAATCCCATTGTTTTGGAAAATATGGAATTCCCAGAGCCGGTTATCCGGATTGCCGTTGAGCCGAAAACAAAAGCCGACGTCGAAAAAATGGGGATTGCCTTATCCAAACTTGCTGAAGAAGATCCCACCTTCCGTGTATCTACAGACCAGGAGACAGGCCAAACCATTATTGCAGGAATGGGCGAGTTGCACTTGGAGATCATTGTGGATCGTATGAAGCGGGAATTTAAGGTCGAGGCCAATATTGGTGCACCACAAGTTGCTTATCGGGAAGCCATCCGTTCGGCAGTTACCCATACCTACACCCACAAAAAGCAGTCGGGTGGTAAAGGACAGTTTGCCGAAGTTACTTTTGAACTAAGTCCTATTCAAGGTTCTACTGGATTTGAATTCGTGGATAACATCTCTATGGGACGTATCCCACGCGAGTTTATCGGACCAGTGGAGAAAGGGATGAAGTCTGCCATGGACCGTGGACCACTTGCGGGATTCCCGATGGAAGGGCTTAGGGCACGTTTATTTGACGGAAAGTTTCATGATGTGGACTCGGACGCAAACTCCTTTGAAATTGCAGGCCGAATGGGAATTCGCGAAGCTGCACGAAAAGCCAGTCCGGTACTCATGGAGCCAATTATGGACGTAGAGGTGATTACACCTGAAGAGTACATGGGAGACGTTATTGGTGATCTGAATAGCCGTCGCGGGAAAATCATGAATATGGAAGAGCGTATGGGGGTAAAGGTAATCAAAGCACACGTGCCACTGGCTAATATGTTTGGATACTCTACCCAAATGCGTTCAATTACGCAAGGTCGTGCCAACTACTCAATGCAATTTGATCACTATGATGCCGCCCCTAAATCGGTCGCAGATGAGGTAATTGCACAGGCAGGTGGAAATTAAATCCTTGTATAACAAAAACTTAGACACAGTACTTTAAACCTACAAATACAATGGCAAAAGAGACTTTTGTACGCTCCAAACCGCACGTGAACGTTGGTACGATTGGTCACGTTGACCACGGTAAGACGACGCTTACGGCAGCAATCACGACGGTATTGGCGAAGCACACGCCGGGCATTCAGGTCCGTTCTTTCGACTCGATTGACAATGCTCCGGAAGAGCGTGAGCGTGGTATCACGATTGCGACGGCGCACGTGGAATACGAGACGGCGAATCGTCACTATGCGCACGTTGACTGCCCTGGTCACGCGGACTATGTTAAGAACATG